>CBDUAX010000427.1:0-4616 GCA_965365235.1 uncultured bacterium | reverse complement strand
TGGGCCCTCTGGCTTCCAGGAGCGGAATCAGACGATTCAGTGTGGTCCCGCTATCGATAATATCCTCAACAAGAATAACACTTCGGTCCTCCAGAGATGCCTCTGGATCGTACAATAACCTCACCTCTCCACTGCTCTCCGTGGCATTTCCGTAACTGGAGGCCACAAGGAAATCCAGCTGGAGGGGGTGGTGGATGTGACGGACCAGATCCGCCATGAAGATGAACGATCCCTTCAGGAGCCCCAGAACCAACAGGTCGTCACCAGGATCGTGGTCTTTCGTGATGAGGTGGGCCATGTCCCTGACCCGATGTTGGATCTCTTCCTCCGAATAGACGACCTTCTTGAGGTTGTGCCCAGACTGTTTGGAGGCACTGTCAGCAATTGGCGGCATAGTCGATCCCGATGTAGAAAAGCCCCGTGTCCCCTGGCCCGGGCAAGTCCCTGGAGACCGCCAGGCCCACGACCCAAAGTACCCGTCCCGAACCATCCACCAGGATCGGGGTCCGATCTCGGACCCCCAGAGCTACTCCTGCCTCGCCGAAGAGCTTCTTCAGCTTCTTGGTCCCGTAGGAGAGTCTGATCCGATCCCCGGGGGCCCACCCCCGGACCCACAACGGGAACTGGAGACCCTCCGAGCTCAGGGCCAAGACTTCTGGGGGTTCCGCCTCCAGAGAGGGGCCCCACTCGACCCTTATCTCCCTCCCACAAAGCACCGAGTTGGCACAGCCTGCCAAAGCACTGGGAATCTCCACCGGGACCCCTTCGGCAGTGGTGCCGCTCCGGCCCACGAGGAAGCGGTCGAACTCCCGGGTCAACCGGAGGCCGGCAGGCAGGGAAATCCCCCTCCCGCTAGCGCCGGTTCTAGTAAACTCAAGCAGCACGCGGGTTCCTGATTCATCGAGGTTCACACCCTGTCGGCGCACCACCTCCCTCATCACCCTGGCTTGGACCGAAGGATGATAGGCCAGGAGGGCAGACCGGACAATGAAGACCCCACGTTCTCCGCCAGAGGTGAGGCCCTCGAGAATGGAGGGCAAGAGAGACCCCCACGCCTCCTCATCTTCGGCTGCCCGGCGTGCCAGGCCAATCAGGTTGGCCCGGGTTCCGGGAGCCACGAAGCACTCCAGGTCGGGCAGGGTCACATGGCGGAGGAAGTTACGGGGGATCGATAGGTCTCGGTTCGACGAATCTTCCCTCGCCCTCAACCCAACTTCCAGGGCGTACGCTTCCAGCTGGGATCGATGGAAGGATAGGAGGGGCCGAAACACCCCTGGGTCCTTCGTTTGGGGGATCCCCCTCAAACCCCCGAGGCCGGTGCCACGGAGAATCCGGAAAAGCACCGTCTCAGCCTGGTCGTCGGCGTGGTGGGCCGTGAGAAGCCACCGGGCCCCTACCCCGTCCTGGACCTCATGGAGGAATCGGTATCGTTGGTCTCGGGCATCCTCTTCGGACTTTGGGGGTCTCTTCGACTTCTCGACCCTACAAGGCACACCCCAAGCCCGGCAAAGGCCCTGAACCCATAAGGCATCCTGCCCACTCTCCCCTCGCATGCCATGATCGAAATGGGCAACATGGATGCGAAAGCCCGAGCCCCCTGTGGAGAACCGGAGGAGGTGTAGGAGACAAAGGGAATCCAGCCCCCCCGAGACGGCCACCAGGAGAAGGTCGTCCTTCTCTGGTCCGTCAGCCTCTCTCCAGGCCCTCCAGAACGATTCGATGAACCCGGCCAGATCCGACTCCGGCGGCCGGGGAGAGATCCCCGGTGGCTTCCCACTCATCCCGGTGCCCCCTCCGGCGCATCCCCTCGTTCCCCCAGTGAGCCCATACCAGTTCGGGTCCGGAGGTCGGCGGGTGCCGGGGGCCTCCCCGTGAGATCCGTGAGGATGCGACCAAGAAGATCCGGCCGGTCGGTCTGGATTCCATCGACCCCCAACTCCAGCAGTCGCCTCATGGCATCCGGATCGTCCACCGTCCAGACATGGACGGGAAGGTTCCGCCGATGGGCCTCTTCCAGGAAGCGAGGTGTGAGGATGGGAATCCCCCAATATACCTCGGGGATCTGCAGGACGTCGCAGGCTGGTGAATAGGATGGGAATAGCCCGCTGGCTGCCAGGAAAAAGAAGGCGGTGATCTGTCTGCGAGAGGCTCCCCACGGTCCAGAATAGCCCCGAACCTCTCGGCGATTTGATTCCCACTCGGCTGTTACCAGGACCCGATCCTCGGCGCCAAACCTCCGGATGATCTCTACCAGAAAGGGGGCTGATCGGTGGTCCTTCGCCTCGACGTTCAGGCGGACATCAGGGAACGATTCCAGGACCTCCTCAAAGGTTGGGATGCGGACACCGGCTCCTCGAAACGAGGCGCTGCCGGAGGGATCCAAAAACCGGAATCCAGCATCGAGGTCCCGAAGCTCCGCCAGGCTTTTTCTACCGATCTCCCCTGATCCGTCCGTGGTGCGGTCCACCGTGGGGTCGTGGAATACCATCACGACACCATCTCCGGAGGTTCGGACGTCCAACTCGATCATATCCGCCCCCCAATCCCGTATGGCGGAGTGGAATGCTTCCAGGCTGTTCTCCGGGGCCAGGCCCGCTCCTCCCCGGTGAGCGATGAGGAGGGGGCTCCCGGCCAGGTAGGGGTGGCCAGGTCGGATGGGGGAGCGAATCGTCAACGAAGACCTACTCGGCCGCCAGGGCTACCTCCACCTGGTTCGCTTCGTCGGGGTCCAGGCGGTAGTGGAGATAAAGAACCAGGTCCACAAGGCGACTCGTCATCTTCAATTCCGCCTCCCGGTGGTCGTGGTCCTCCCCCTCGGTGGAAGCAGCGTCCTCCTCCAGGGCGACGACGCGGTCGGCGAGGAAAGTGAGAACGCCTTCAACCACTTGGGGTCGTGGTTGAGCCGGCGCCGGGGAATCCGGCTGGACCTCTTCCAGGAGGAGACCCCGCACGAATGCCAGAAAGCCCGGGAAGGCGAGTTCGGTGAGGAATTCCTCATCGATCTTCTCCTCACCGGTGAGTTTCTCCCATTCCAGATCGTTCCAGTAGAACTCTTCGGCCGTCTCGAGGAGATAGGCCCCGTCTTTTTCCGGGAGCGGGTCGGATGAGGAGTCCAACGGAAGGAGTGCCCGGCCCAGGATTTGTTCCATCCGTTTGACTCGTCCCGCCAGCAGAAACTGTCCTCGGTCAGCCATGGATCCCGCTCTGAAGAAGGAGATAATCGCGTGGGTTCGGGGCCAAGATACCGGGCCCCGGGGGTCAAGGGAAAGGAGGCGTTTATTGCCGGAGGGAAGAGTCGAGCATAAGTGGCGCAGTTGGGGTTCGGGCCACACCTTTCCGACATGACCGAGCCCGGTCCGCTTCCGGGACCCCTCCGGCCCGATTCCCAGGATCCAGATCATGAAGAGACGGTTCTTCCTTTGCACTCTGTGGGGCGTAGCCGCCCTATTGGTCTTTTTCTCCTCCGGTGAGGGGCAGGAGCCCATCCTTCTCAAGCCAGCCCAGGTCTTCGATGGGCAAACCGCGACCCTTCACCAGGGTTGGGTGGTCCTCGTCGCGGGGAACCGGATTCTGGGAGCTGGTCCCCCATCCGAGGTCCGAGCCCCGGCATCGGCTCGGGAGGTGGAACTGCCCGGGCTGACCCTGCTCCCGGGCTTGATCGAAGGTCACGCCCACCTACTGCTCCACCCCTACGATGAAACCCCTTGGACGGATCAGGTTCTCGTGGAGTCATTGGGAGAGAGGACAGCCAGGGCGGTGGTCCATGCCGAGCGGAGCTTGATGGCGGGCATCACCACGATGCGGGACCTGGGCACGGAGGGGGCCGGCTACGCCGATATCGGGATCAAGGCGGCCATCGAAAAGGGGGTGATTCCGGGGCCGCGCCTGATCGTGACGGGGAAGGCCATTGTGGCCACCGGCAGCTACAACCCCAAGGGGGCGCCGGAGTGGGACTTTCCAAAGGGAGCCGAGGAGGCGGACGGATATGACGACCTGGTCAGAGTGACCCGGGACCAGATTGGCCGGGGGGCCGATTGGGTAAAGATCTACGCCGACTACCGATGGGGGCCCGACGGCACTGCGCGGCCAACTTTCACTGAGCGAGAATTGAGGACGGTGGTGGAGGTGTCGGAAAGCTCCGGGCGTTGGGTCGTGGCCCACGCCACCACACCCGAGGCCATACGGCGGTCGGTAGAGGCCGGCATCAAGACCATCGAACATGGAGACGGTGGGACCAGGGAGGTCTTTCGCCTCATGGCGGAACGAGGCGTCGCCCTATGCCCCACCCTTGGGGCCGGCGAGGCATACGCCATGTACGGCGGGTGGCGGAAGGGTGTGGATCCGGATCCAGCGAGGATCCTCGGGAAGAAGGAGAGCTTCCGAATCGCCCTTGAGGAGGGCGTTCCCATCTGTTTCGGGGGAGACGTGGGCGTTTACGACCACGGAGACAATGTCTGGGAGCTGGAGTTGATGGTGGAATACGGGATGTCTGTAGTGGGTGTTCTGCGGGCAGCTACGTCAGCGAACGCTGAGATCCTGGGGATCGGCCGCGAGCTGGGACGGATCCAGGCCGGATATCTGGCTGACATCATCGCCGTGGAAGGGGACCCGACCAC
>CBDUAX010000426.1:0-4620 GCA_965365235.1 uncultured bacterium | reverse complement strand
CTCCGGGACGTACCCCCCTTCCAGCACCGCCACCACACGTTCCGATGCCGTGGCTTCGGCGATGCCCATCACCTCCAATGTCAGCTCGTAGAGGTCTGCCGGCTCCAGCTCCAGACCCCCCAACGGGTCTCCAGCCAGGACGTCGAACCCAGAGGAAATAAAAACAAACTCCGGCGAGTACCGAGCCGCCACGGCCCGAACCGCCTCCTTGAACCGTCCCACGTATTCCTCACGGGATGTTCCGGCTGGGAGGGGAATGTTCAGAGTCGTACCCTCCCCGGCCCCGGCGCCCTCCTCGTCTGCTGACCCGGTTCCAGGGAAGTGGGGAGACAGGTGTAGCGAGAGGTAGAACACATCTCCTGACTCATAGAAGATGTCCTGGGTCCCGTTCCCATGATGAACATCCCAGTCGACGATGAGGACGCGTTCAGCAATGCCCTCCTCCTGAACGTACCGGCTGGCGACAGCCACATGGTTGAAGAGGCAGAACCCCATGACCCTGTCTCTCGTGGCGTGATGTCCTGGGGGTCTCGTAGCAACGAATGCGTTCCGAATGAAGCCGCGTCCCACCGCATCCACAGCCGCCAGGACCGCTCCCGAACTTCCCACCCCGGCATCCCAGGAGGCCTCGGAGACCAGGGTATCGGAATCGATGGGAAGGGAGCGTTCTTCCGCCATGGATCGGTCCACCGCGGCCTGGACCCTGGCCAGATGCTCCCGGGAGTGGACCCTCAAAAGTTCTTCCTCCGAGGCTGAACGGGCCTCCATCTGCACGACCTTCTCGTGAAGGGTCAGCATGTCCCTGGAAACGGCCGAGGCCAAGGCCCGCAGCCGGCCCTGATGCTCCGGGTGACCCCACCCAGGGTCGTGGAGTGGGGCGGCTGGATGCAGGAAGAAGCCGGTAGGCTTGGGCAGAGCGGTCATGAAGCCTCCGGTTTGTAGGCGGCCGTCACCTGGCCGATCCGATCCTGAATCGCCCGGACCTTTGGGATCCGACTCCTCAGGGCGATGAGGGCGTCACAGGCCGCACTGGCAGCAGACATGGTGGTGAGGTAGGGGATGTTGTGACTGATAGCGGCACGCCGCATGGCGTAGTCATCGTACTGAGATTTCTTCCCCAGTGGAGTATTGATCAGAAGCCCGATCTCTCCAGAAACGATCCCGTCCACGATGTTGGGCCTCCCCTCCCCGACTTTGAAGACTCGATCGCTCTGGATTCCGAGTCGGGACAGGTAGGCGTGAGTGCCCTTGGTGGCCAGGATCTTGAACCCCAGGTCGTGAAAACGCCGGATGATGGGGGTAACCGTGGCCTTGTCCCGGTCGTTCACACTGACGACAAGGGTTCCCCCTTTTAGAGGCACAGCATTGGAAGAAGCCTTGGAGGCTTTGGCGAAGGCCATACCGAATGAGTCGTCGATTCCCATGACCTCGCCCGTCGACCGCATCTCGGGGCCCAGGAGCGTGTCGACCTCGAACCGGTTGAAAGGGAACACCGCCTCCTTCACGGCAACACCGGGGACCAGGGGTTCCTCGGGAATCCCCAGATCCGCCAGTCTTTCCCCAGCCATGACCCGTGCTGCCAACCGGGCAAGGGGGATTCCCGTGGCCTTGCTCACGAAAGGGATGGTTCGGGAAGCACGGGGATTCACCTCCAAGACGTAGACCTTCCCGTCCCGGATGGCGTACTGGACGTTCACCAGCCCCACCACCCCCAGCTCCAAGGCAAACTTCCGGGTCAACACCCGGATCTGGTTCACCTCGTCCTCCCCGAGGAGGTAGGGAGGAAGCACACAGGCCGAATCGCCGGAATGCACTCCAGCGTCTTCGATGTGCTGCATGATCCCGCCCACGATGACATCCGTGCCATCGCAGAGTGCATCCACATCGGCCTCAAAAGCGTCTTCCAGAAACCGGTCGATGAGGACCGGATGGTCCGGGGAGGCCCGGACGGCTCGATCGAAATACCCCTTCAGCGAAGCCTCGTCGTAGACGATTTCCATGGCTCTGCCTCCCAGGACATAACTGGGACGGACCAGGACCGGATACCCGATTCGGTTCGCGATTTCCAGGGCCTTCTCTTCGCTGGTGGAGACTCCATTGTCCGGAACCGAAGCCCCAACGATCTGGCAGACCTCCGCAAACCGCTCCCGGTCTTCGGCCCGATCAATGGCATCCTCGGTAGTGCCCAGGATGGGAGCCCCAAACTCCTGAAGGGCCTTTGACAGCTTCAGCGGAGTCTGGCCTCCGAGCTGGACCACCACACCCTTGGGTTGTTCCAGGTGGATGATCTCCAGAACATCTTCCAGCGTGAGGGGCTCGAAATAGAGCTTGTCCGACACGTCGAAGTCGGTAGAGACCGTTTCGGGATTGGAGTTGATCATGATGGTCTCATAGCCGACCTCGTTCAGCCCCAGGACCGCCTGCACGCAGCAGTAGTCGAATTCGATCCCCTGTCCTATCCGGTTGGGGCCGCTCCCCAGGATGATGATCTTCTCCCCGTCTGACGGGCTGGATTCGTTTTCTTCTTCGTAGGAGGAGTAGAAGTAGGGTGTGGCGGCGGGGAACTCCCCAGCGCAGGTGTCCACGACGTTGAACGTGGGCCGGATATCGTGGGCCCACCGGTAGGATCGGACAGCCGCTTCTGTCTCTCCACGCAGGGCGGCCAGTTGGGCGTCGCTGAATCCCTCCCTCTTCATGAACCGGACCTCGTCGGGCCCCACCGAGTGGAGGCCTCGGTACCAGGCTTCCGTTTCTACGATCTCCTGTAGCTGGTCCAGGAACCATGGATCGATGTGGGTGGCGGAAAAGACCTCCTCCTTGGGCAGGCCGGCCTCAAACGCACGTTTCAATTGAAACGGCCGCTCGGCAGTGGGCCGGCGCAGAGCGGCCAGGAGCGAATCGATGTCGTCAGCCTCCAAGCCGTCGTCTTTCAGACGGGGTCCGGTCACCCAGCCAGATCTGTCGATTTCCAGGCCGCGAAAGCCCTTCTGCCAGGCCGAACGAAAGGTCCGACCGATGGCCATGGTCTCGCCCACAGCCTTCATCTGGACGCCCAGGGTCGGATCGACTTCGGGGAATTTCTCGAATGCGAACCGGGGAATCTTCACCACGACGTAGTCCAGCACGGGTTCGAACGAAGCCGGTGTATCCTTGGTGATATCGTTGGGAAGCTCATCGAGGTGATACCCTACGGCCAGCTTCGCTCCAACCCGGGCGATAGGGAAACCGGTGGCTTTCGAAGCAAGTGCGGAAGACCTGGAGACCCGGGGATTCATTTCCACCACCAGGATCTCCCCGGTTTCCGGACTGACGGCGAACTGGATGTTACACCCCCCGGCCTCTACTCCGATCTCACGGATGATGGCGATGGCCGCGTTCCGAAGGGCCTGGTACTCCACGTCGGTGAGGGTTTGGGCCGGCGCCACCGTGATGGAGTCACCGGTGTGGACCCCCATGGGATCGAAGTTCTCGATGGAGCATACGATGATGACGTTGTCGGCTCCGTCTCGAACCACCTCCAGCTCGTACTCCTTCCACCCGATGACCGACCGGTCGATCAGGACCTCTGTGATGGGAGAGGCGTCCAGACCCTTCCACACCTGGGCTTCAAACTCCTTCAGGTTGTAGGCGATCCCTCCTCCGGTCCCGCCCAGAGTGAAAGACGGTCGGATGATTGCCGGATACCCGGTCTCCTCCACGATGGTCTTTGCCTCATCCATCGTGCGAGCGAATCCGCCATGAGGGACCGCCAGACCGATGCGGTCCATGGCTTCGGTGAACTGCTCCCGGTCCTCGGCCATCTGGATAGAGGTGGCGTTGGCTCCGATGAGCTCCACGCCGTGTTCTTCCAGGACACCCCGCTCATCCAGCTCCATGGCCAGATTGAGGGCGGTCTGCCCGCCCATGGTGGGGAGGAGTGCATCGGGCTTCTCCTCCTGTATGACCCGCTCCACCCAGGAGGCGGAGAGGGGCTCGATGTAGGTCCGGTGGGCCAAGTCCGGGTCGGTCATGATGGTGGCCGGATTGGAGTTCACCAGGATGATCCTGTACCCCTCCTCCTTCAGGGCCCGAACTGCCTGCGTGCCGGAGTAGTCGAACTCACAGGCTTGCCCGATTACGATTGGGCCCGAGCCGAGGATAAGGATCGATTTGATGTCGGTGCGTTTGGGCACGGTGGTTCGCTTTTCCAGGTGGGCCGAGGGTGGGACCTCCTCCGTCAGCCCGTGGGACCTCCCGCCGGCTTAGGTTGGGAAGCCGGTTGGACGATCAAAGAATGGGTGGTGTCGGACACGAAATGGTGGCAGGGTGGACCTGGGTTGGCAAGGTGCCGGAGAGATCCGGACCCCCTGGCCCTTGCGGACAGGGCCGAAGTGCCGAACACTCCTTTTGGAAGCAGAATCCGTTCAGCGGTTTCATGGAGGACCCAGTGTTACGGTCGAGGCCCAAAATCCCCTGGTTGGCCGTGTGCCTTCTCCCCCTGTTATCCGGATGCGTCAAGAAGAGCACCCATGAGGTCGCGCTGGGTCAGCTGGACGCCTCACGGGAGGAACAGGCGGCTCTGGCAGCCCGGATGCAGACAGAGCTCCAGAGACGCGACGACCGGGAGGCCCGCTTACGGGA
>CBDUAX010000425.1:0-4630 GCA_965365235.1 uncultured bacterium | reverse complement strand
TGGTGCGCCGCTCGTCGACTTCACCGCCTTCAACACGGCCGACGGCGCGCCGCCCCCGGATCCGGGGCCCCGGTGGTTGGCCCAGCTTCATGAGATGGAGGAGACGGCCCAGAGGGCCCATGGGCGAAGTTTCGGTGACCTCTCCAGACAACAACAACGCGATTTGACCCGATCCGCCATCGGTATCGGTCGTCCGCTACCGGGGAATTCCCCCGCCAATGCCGAGCACGTCGCCTTGGGCCTCCTGGCATTCTTCTTCAGCAGTCCCGAGGCCACAAATCTCTGCTACAGGGCCGAGATCCACCCCGAGGCCTGCCGACCCCTGGAGACCGTGGGAGAGAAACCCCCTCCCCTCGGGAGCGGAGGATGAGGCCATGACGCGAACGGTGGAGAGTGACGTTTGCATTATCGGCGCCGGGATCGCCGGGGCGATGGTCGCTGACCGGCTGGCCGATGAGACGAACGCCCGAATTGTCGTCGTGGAAGCGGGTAATCAGATCTTCAACTACGAAGAGAGATGGGAGATCTGGCGTCGAAATCTCGCATACGAAGAAAACCCATGGCCCGGCAGCCACATCGAAGATCAGACCGTTGTCGGTGAACAGCATAGTGTTTGTCGGATCATGGCGGTGGGCGGGGCCGCACTTGCCTACGGCGGTGCTTCCCCCCGGTTCACGCCCGAAGACTTTCTATTGAAATCCCACCACGGAGTTGGGCAGGACTGGCCCGTAGACTACGAGGATCTGGAACCTTTCTACCAGGAAGCCGAGGAGCGCATTGGCGTTGCGGGAGAGCAGGGACCACCGGAGTTGGATATTCGCTCCAAACCCTACCCCATGCCCCCGCTCCCTCTTTCATACAACCTGAAACTCTTGAAAGAGTGGGGAGAGAGCACGGGTATTCCGTTCTGGACAAACCCACAGGCCAAGACCACGGTCCCGTACAAGGGCCGCGGCGTCTGCTGCCGACTGGACACCTGTAACATGTGCCCCATCCGGGCCCGATACTCACCGGACCTGACCTTCTTCGACCTCGTTCAGGCTGGAAAGATCGAGCTGGTCCCCCGAACCCTCGTTCGAAGGTTGATTCTGGCCGATGGCTCAGACAGGATCGAGCGAGCCGTGGCCGTCGACCGCGACAGCCCCGACGACCCGGTGGAATTCCGGGCTCGAACCTTCGTTCTGGCGGGTGGGTTCGTGTGGGCTCCTCACCTGTTACTACTTTCGGCAAGCAACCGGTTTCCCGATGGCCTGGCCAACAGTTCAGGCTTGGTTGGTGGATATATGTGTGGTCACCGGTATGTGACCGCCCAGGTCGAGCTGCCCTTGCAGCTTTACCCAGGCCTGAACAGAAGAAACAGCTTGCTCTCCAAGAAATACCAGCGGCCCGGGCCACTGGACCGCTATGTCAGACACGATCTCCGAATCTGGGAGTCAACCGTTGGCGAGGGGCCCCGGTATCGGGACGACTCCGGAGCCGTGCTCCTGGGAGACGAGGTCCTTGCCGACTGGCGCGACAGAACCAAGACCGGGGCAGCCCGGCTGAGGTCCTACTACGACGTGATCCCCCACCGAGAGAGCCGCCTCACCCTGGACGGCCGCCAAAAGAACCGGTGGGGGGATCCCCTTCCCAGACTCGACTTCCGAGACAGCGAGGAGTCGGCGAATCTCCGAGCCCACACCGAGGAGAGCATTCGAGGTGTATTCGATGAGCTCGTGCGGGCCGGGAAGGGGAGGTTCATTTCGGTCCGGGCCAGCGACATCCAGGACCACGCCGGTGGGGGGTGTCGGATGGGGACAGATCCGGCCTCCAGCGTGGTTGACCGATACGGTCGGAGCCACGATCACGAGAACCTTTTCGTGGTCGGTGCTCCCACCAAGCTTTCCGCAGGTTGCTGCAACGGAGCCCTGACGATTCAAGCCCTTTCTCTCTGGTCGGCATCCAAGATCGGGGAGGATTTTTCCTCTAAGTTCCACCTCTGATGGCCTAGCCCCTCGGGGGCCGGCTGTTTGTCCATGCACGGGAGTAGATCATGAGTGAGAAACCCGACAAGAAAATGAAATCGAATGCCATGACCCGCCGAGGGTTCGTGACCCACGCGGCGGCGGCCGGAGGAGGCGGGGTTCTCTCTCAGCTGGTAGGCTCCCGACCGGCTCCTTTGGCGGCGGAGACCACGTCAGCCTTGCCCACAATTCCCAAACGCCCCTTCGGAACCACTGGGGCGGAGATTTCCGTTGTGGGGCTAGGAGCTGGTAGTCGTTTCTATCGCTCCATTCCCGACGATGAGCAGGCCGCGGAGCTTGTTCGCGCCACCATCGATCGCGGTGTCGAGTTTGTGGAAACCAGCGCGAACTATGGTCCCGAAGGAATTTCGGAGAAGAGAATCGGGCTTGCCATGAAGACCCACAGAGATCGGGTCTTCCTGGAAACGAAGGTGGATGAGCGCGACTACGACGGTGCCATGCGGGAAATGGAGCGGAGCATGGTCCGCATGAACACCGACTACCTGGACTTGGTTCTGCACCATTTCCTTCGCGACGTCGAGGTGGTGGAGGAGGTGGCTGGACGAAACGGCGCAGAACGAGCCATCCGAGACATGATGGAGCAAGGCGTGGTTCGGTATCGCGGTTTCTCCACCCATCTACCAGACGTTGCCATGTCGGGCATGGAGCGCCTCGAACCCGAGGCCATCCAGCTTCCTCTGAACGCGGTACGGGTTCCGGACTTCGAGCCCGAGGTCCTCCCGGCTGCGACAGATCGCGGTGTGGCCATCATTGCGATGAAGACCTGTGGAAACGGGTTCTTCTTCCCGGCGAATGCCACCACTCCCGACCGCATCGAAGAATACGGCCCTCCCGAGGGGACCTGGGACCGTTGGGATTTGCCGAATTGGACCGATTACATCCATTACGCCCTGTCGTTGCCCATCGCAACAGCGACGATTGGCATCGACTCCTATTTCACACTGGACGGGATCGTGGCCGCCGCCACCTCGTTCGAGCCCATCACCTCTGAAGTCAAAGCTGACATTAGCCGGCGGGCTCAGGTCTTCGAGACCACCGGATATTGGATCCCTCGGGAATGAAGGGGAGTGCGGGAGCACTCTTTTTCTGAGAATCCGCGGGGTGATGTCTCTCGGCACCACCCTGCTGTTCGATAGATGCGTTTTTTGAAGCAGGCCCTGCGGAACACGACTGTCTTCCCCGTCGTGCAGGAAACCGAGGTTCCTTGAGCAAACAGGGAAAGGAGTGTCGTATGAAGTCTAGGATTTCGACTCCTCCAACCTCCCCGGGCGGCAAACGCCGCTCCAGGGGCAAATGGTGGATCCCCACCGCCGCTCTCATCCTCCTTCTTTCACTCCCAACGATTCTCGCCGCTCAGGACACGGGCACCGTCACCGGTCAGGTGGTGGACAGCCGTTCCATGGCCCCCCTTTCTGCCGTTCAGGTCTACCTGCAGGGGACCGGGATCGGTATGCTCACCTCCGCCAATGGCCGATATATCCTGGTCAACGTCCCGGAAGGCACCTACACCATCATAGCCGAGCGAATCGGGCACGGGCAGGTCACCCAGCAGGTCACGGTCCAAGCCGGCAGCACTGCAGAGATCAACCTCATGATGGAGGAGCAGCCCCTCGGCTTGGACGAGATCGTGGTGACCGGAACAGCCGGTGCAGCGCGCCGAAGAGAGGTGGGCAACAGCATCTCCCAAATCTCGGTGGCTGCCCTCGAGGAGCCAATCACCAGCGTCGACGCTCTCATCCAGGGGCGATCCGCGGGGATCACCGTGACGGAAAACAGCGGCCAGGTGGGAGGCGGTGCATCCATCCGCCTGCGCGGGAACGTAAGCGCAGCCATGAGCAACCAACCCCTGATCTACGTGGACGGAATCAGGGTGCGGAGCGAGGGCCTCCCCAAGAACGTACCCGACGCCGGATATGGAGGCCGGGGGCCCAACACCGCCTATGGCCCCCTCAACGACATCGACCCAGCCAATATCGATCGGATCGAGGTCATCAAGGGTGCTGCGGCCACGACCCTCTACGGGACCGAAGCATCGGCCGGGGTCATTCAGATCTTCACCAAGCGGGGACAGGTAGGCCGGCCGCGCTGGACGGCTCAGATGGACGCCGGATTTTCCCATCTTGGCGAGTTCGGGCCCACCGAAGGGTTCGACGGCAGCAAGCTGGTGATTCCAGCCAACGAGAAGGACAATCCGGGAGTGATGGAGTACATGTACATCGATCCATACCTGGATAATCCAGCCCCCCGCTACAAGACGACTCTGTCGGTGAGCGGAGGGAGAGAGGACATCCAGTACTTCCTCTCCGGTTCGTGGAATCAGGTCAAGGGGGTCATGCCCAACGACAAGGAAAAGCATGGCACCCTGCGGGGCAACCTCACCTTCACTCCTCTTGAAGACCTTCAGGTGAACTGGAATACCTCCTATTCGAGGAATGACATCGACCAGACCGCAGCCGGACCCAACGCCCAGGGACTGGTGCTCAACACCTTCCGGAGAGAACGGAACTACTTGGGGACCACAGATCCTGAAGTGGTACGCCGACTGCTCGAATACGAGAATTCGGAAATCATCGACCGATACATCACTGGGATCACCGCCACATATG
>CBDUAX010000424.1:0-4654 GCA_965365235.1 uncultured bacterium | reverse complement strand
CCCCCTCAGTCGTCGACTTTCACCCTCTTCCATCGACTCCCCAGAGAGGCAACGACCATTGGAGTCCGTCCCGGTGGAACCCGGATGCCATAGGGTTCCCCCGGTGGAGTCACGCCCCTCACCAGGTGCGGATTCAGCTGCCGGATACGCTGAAGGGGAGCATCCACGGCCTTGGCCACGGTCCGGAGGGTGGTCCCGCCCGGAACCCAAACGCGGTCGAAAAGAATCGGGTTGGCCGGTTCCACCTCGAACCCGTACTCCTCAGCGGCCTGCGACAGGAGGACCAAGGCCAGCATCTTGGGCACGTAGACCCGGGTTTCGATTGGGAGGTGCTCCAAGATCTCCCAGTACAACTCCTCCGCCCCCGTCTGGTCGCCGGCGTGGATCTTCAGCACCCGTGCAACCCTCGTGGGGCCGGCGTTGTACGCCGCCGCAGCCAGGTACCACGATCCAAACCGGTCGTGGAGGTTCTGGAGATAATCCAGCGCCGCCTCCGTAGCCCTCAGGGGATCCCGGCGCTCGTCCACGTACTCATCGATCCGAAGGCCGTAGGCCTGTGCCGTGGGACCCATGAACTGCCACATGCCCATGGCCGCGACTCTCGACGTGGCGGCCGGGGTGAATCCCGATTCGATGGCGGCCAGATATACCAACTCCTCTGGCATGCCACGTGAGCGGAGGCCCTCTCGGATCATGTCCGAGTAAAGCCCTTCCCGTTCCAGATACCGTTCGAAGACCGGCCGCTGGTCGGTGAGGTAGCGCTCCATCCACACTTCCACCTGCTGGTTCATCTCCATGGGCAGGGAGAGAGACGGAGCGATCTCTGCGACATGGGGCGGCAGAACAATCCCGGTGTCGTCAGGCGCCCTGGAAGCCAGCAGAATGGAGAAAAGCAGAAGCCCACCACCCAGCAAACCAAGGCGGCGGCGGAGCGCCTGGGTATCGATACCACCCCGGGTCAGAAGTCGTTCTTTATCGAGATCGAGAGAAGGAGAAACCGGGGACCCCGGTATTCGACCCACCTCGCTTTTGGTTCTATCTATCATCATGCACCTCCAACTGTATCCCCCCCGTACGAGAACGGCTGGTGTTTTGGATTCACCACAGGGGGTAGGGGGATGCCGGATCGATCCACACTATATCTAGATGTTGTTGTTGTCTTAGTGTAATCTAATTAATACCGACAGCCAAGAAAAAAGGTCCGCCCCGGCCTTGATTCGGGAACGGACCGACCGAAAAAGGGAATAGGGTCTATTCGGCTGGGTAGACCGAGACCTGTTTCCGGTTCCTGCGGGTTTCGAAGGTGACCACGCCATCCACTTTGGCGAAGAGGGTATTGTCCCGGCCCTTTCCGACGTTCCGACCAGGATGGAACCGGGTGCCACGCTGCCGGACGATGATGCCGCCAGCCCGGATCTCTTCCCCACCGTATCGTTTGACTCCCAGATACTGGGGATTGCTGTCACGCCCGTTCCGGCTGGAGCCTACGCCTTTTTTATGAGCCATCGTGTCCTCCAATGAACCCGCCGATCCGAGCCTCGGCGGGAATCAAGTCAATATCTCGTCCACCCGTACTTCGGTGAAACCCTGCCGGTGTCCCTGCTTGCGACGGTAGCCTTTCCGCCGCTTCCGCTTGAACACGATGATCTTCTTGTCGCGCCCGTGGCGGAGGATTTCTACCTTCACCTTGGCACCATCCACCGTCGGCGCACCGACCTGGACCTCAGATCCGTCAGAGGCCAGGAGAACGTCGTCGAAGGTGATGGATTCTCCGGGCTCAACACTCAGGGTAGGGACCCGGATCTTCTTCCCAGGTTCCGCCCGAAACTGTTTTCCGCCCGTCCGGAATACCGCGTACATAAGACCCTCAAATCAGGTTTCTTTTGCGAACCGTATAGCCTATAAAAACTATGGAAGACGGCCTCTCGGTCAACCCCGATTGGACTCAACCCGTGGTATACCGGTCCGTCACGTCGGTCTCGGCCGGCCCGGCCAGGAGCCGGAACTCGTCCTGGCGCATGAGGGGGTCGTCCAAGAGATCCACTTTCAGGCGAGTTTTCTTTCGGATGCCCGGCAGAAACCCCGCCTCCTGCTCCAGAATCTCCAGAGCTACCTCGGGGTGTAGCCTCACAAGAATCCGCTTCTCGTTCCCCTGTACACCGACCCGATTCAACGCCCTTTCAACCCGGCGGACCACCGTAGCCGGCGAATAGACTCGACCTGCCCCGCCACAGTGGGTGCAGCTTTGGGTGAGGGTGTGGAAGAGCGAAGGCCGTACTCGTTGCCGAGTCATCTCCACCAGGCCGAGATCCGATACTTCAAAGGCCTTGGTCCGAGCCCTGTCCCGACCCAGATGACTCCGGAGCTCGTGCAGAACTCGATCCCGGTTCTTCTGGGACTCCATGTCGATGAAGTCACACACGACGATCCCGCCGATATCCCTGAGTCGGAGCTGTTTTGCGATCTCCCGCGCCGCATCCAGGTTGGTCTTCAGGATGGTGTGCTCGGGATCTTTCTTCTTCTTCCCAGTGAAACGCCCAGTATTGACATCGATGGAAACCAGGGCCTCGGTGGGCTCGATGATGATATACCCCCCCGACGGGAGATTCACCTTGTTCCTGAAGGCCAGGTGGATCTCCTCATTGACACCATGTTTGTCAAAAAGGGGCAGGGGGTCGGAATGGAGTTGGAGTCGTCCCAGGAGGTCCGGATCCACCGATCGGAGGTATTTCGATACCTCACCGTGGATTTCTTTGTTGTCCACCGTCAGCGAGTCGAACTTGTCACTGAACAGGTCCCGGATGACTCCACTGATGAGTTTCGCTTCTCCATGGACCAGCGTGGGAGCCTCGACCGACTTGGATTTCTTCTGGATCTGCTTCCAGGTCTGGTGGAGCCGTTTGAACTCCTTGGCGAAGGTGTTCTGGTTCAGCTCCTCACCCACAGTCCTGACGATCACCCCCCCGCTCCCTTTGGGCACGATCTCCTTGCCCAGCTTCCTGAGGCGGCTTCGTTCCCCCCGGTCCTCGATCTTCCGGCTTACACCCACATGGGAAGAGCCTGGCATGAATACCAGGAACCGTCCGGGGAGGGAGATCTGGGTGGTGAGGCGGGGCCCCTTGGTGCCGATGGGCTCTTTCGTGACCTGGACCAGCACCTCCTGGCCCTGTCGGATCACATCCTGGATGGGGACTTCCCTGCGGGCCTTCCTGCGGCCACCGCCACCGCCACTCCCCCCGTTTCCGTTCTCGTCTTCGTCCTCTTCGTCACGATCCAGATCCGAGGCGTGCAGGAATCCGGCCTTGTCGGTGCCGATATCAACGAAGGCGGCCTGGATCCCTGGAAGAACCGCTTCCACTTTCCCGAGGAAGATGTCCCCCACCAGGCGGTCCTGATCGGGGCGGTCGAACATGATCTCGACCAAACGGCTGTCTTCCAGGATCGCCACCCACGACTCCTGCTGGGTGGCGCTGATCAGAATCTCTCTTTTCAAGGACCTGCTGCTCCTCTGGCCGCCGGCCCGAAACCGCTTTTCGCCCACCAAAAATCCCGACACCGACGAGGGTAGGAACAGCTTCCCCCCGGCGGATCTCGGCCACTTTCGACGGACCCCAGCCGTCTAGCCCGGCTCCAACTTTGATCAAAGGATCGCTCAACGCTTCACATCACATCCGGTGGCCCTTAGTTCCCAAAAGCCTCCCGCACGAGATGCCGACCGATCACGATCCTTTGGATTTCACTGGTACCTTCCCCGATCTCACAGACCTTGGCGTCTCTCATCATCCTTTCCACGGGGTAGTCCTGGGTATAACCCACCCCCCCGAGGAGCTGGACGGCCTGAGTCGTGGCCCGCATGGAGAGCTCGGAACAGTAGAGCTTGGCCATGGCGGCTTCCTTCCCGAATGGGCGACCCTGGTCCTGCAGCCATGCTGCGTGATAGGTAAGGTGCTTCCCCGCCTGGATCTCGGTCGCGAGATCGGAAAGGCGGAATTGGACGGCCTGGAACTCCCAGATTTTCCGTCCGAACTGCTTCCGCTCCTGGGTATACCGGAGCGCCTCGTCGAACGCCCCTTGAGCAAGCCCAAGGGAGAGGGCGGCGACCCCAACTCGGCCGGCGTCCAGGGTCTTCATGAAGTTGATGAAGCCCCTGCCCTCTCTTCCCAACTGATTATCGGCAGGCACGAAGGCGTCTTCCAGATGCAGTTCACGCGTATCGGATGCCTTCCAGCCAAGTTTTTCTTCCTTCTTTCCTGCCCGGACCCCATCGATGAACTCCAGGTCCGAAGCATGGCCTACCCCCAACCTTTCAGCCAGGTCCAGATCCACAGTGGGCTTGCAGACCACGAAGCTCGTGATGCCCTTACTTCCCCGGTCCGGGTCGGTCACGGCGGTTACCGTGAAGATCTCCCCCACACCCGCATGGGTGATGAAGATCTTCGATCCGTTCAGGCGCCACCCTGAACCTTCCCGGATGGCCCTTGTCCGGGTCCCCGATGCGTCGGATCCAGCCCCCGGTTCGGTGAGTCCAAATCCCCCCAGCACCTTCCCCTGGGCGAGAGGGGGGATCCATTTCGCCCTTTGTTCCTCCGTCCCGAAGGTGAGGATCGGTGAGGTCCCCAAGGTGGTGTGGGCCGAGACAGTTATGGAGTGGCTC
>CBDUAX010000423.1:0-4663 GCA_965365235.1 uncultured bacterium | reverse complement strand
TCCTCCATGCCCGACACGAAGAAAAACTCCGCATGTTCGGCGTGGGGTAGAGGCAGGCTGGGGAGGACCCCGTTGGGCTCGAACAGGATCTTTGGGCTGAGCCCCGGGGCCGATGGGGGCCGATTGACACCATCTTCCAGAGGCCACAACCTTCTGGGCTTCGGGTCGTTGGGGGGCACACCGGTGCTGCCTACTCGACAACTCGATGCGTACGGTCCACGGAAAGGGCAGTCAAATGGTGGAAGTGAAGGATCTGGGCCAACACGAGGGGGCGGAGGTCACCGTGGGTGGGTGGGTGGATCAGCTCAGAGTGCACAGCAAGGTGGCGTTTGTCGTTGTCCGGGATGGGACCGGTTACGTCCAGGGGGTCCTGGCGAAGAACGAGCTTCCGGAGGAGATATGGGAGACCGGGACCGGGTTGACACAGGAGTCCTCCGTGGAGGTCACCGGCTCGGTGCGGGCGGATGCCCGGTCCCCTGGAGGTTTCGAGATGGGGATAACAAACCTCAAGGTTCTGGGCGTGAGCCCGGAGTACCCCATCCAGCCCAAAGAACACGGAGTGGAATTCCTCCTGGACAACCGCCACTTGTGGCTCCGATCCTCCCAACAACGTGCGGGGCTCAAGGTCCGAGCCGAGGTCGAACAGGCGGCTCTGGATTTCTTGTATGAACGGGGATTCGTCCGCATCGATACTCCGATTCTGACTGGGGCCATCGGTGAGCATGCGGGGACCCTCTTCGAGACCGACTACTTCGGGGAATCGGCCTACCTGGCGCAGACGGGTCAGCTCTATGCGGAGGCGGCCTGCCCGGCGTTCCGGAACGTCTTCTGTTTCGGGCCGACCTTCCGGGCCGAAAAATCCAAAACCCGTCGGCATCTCACCGAGTTCTGGATGCTGGAGCCGGAGATGGCCTTCGTGGACTCCGACGGAAACATGACGTTCCAAGAGGAGTTGGTTACGGCCATGGTCCAACGGGCGGTGGAACGTTGCCGCTCCGAATTGGAGTACCTCGAACGAGATATTTCCCGCTTGGAGGCTGTCAAACCGCCCTTCCCGCGCCTTTCCTATTCCGATGCGGTGAAAAGGGCACAGGAAAAGGGAAGCAAGGTCCAGTGGGGGGACGACCTTGGCGCCCCGGACGAGGCCCTGGTGAGCGAGGACTTCGACCTTCCGGTCTTCATCTTCAACTATCCGAAGAAGGTGAAGGCGTTCTACATGAAGGAGAATCCGGAGGACCCTGAAACCGTACTCTGCGACGACCTCCTGGCGCCGGAGGGCTACGGGGAGATCATTGGGGGAAGCCAGCGGGAGGACGATCTGGATCGACTTCTCGGGCGTATCGAGGAAGAGAAGCTGCCGACGAAGGCCTACGGATGGTATCTGGATCTCCGACGCTTCGGGACCTTCCCCCATTCAGGCTTCGGGCTGGGCCTGGAACGGACCGTGGCGTGGATCACCGGTCGGCGTCACATCCGGGAGCTGATCCCCTTTCCCCGCCTCATCAATCGGCTATACCCCTAGACACCCTGAGCTGGCTTGGTCCCCCGGGGCGGCACTACCGATCCGGGGGACCACCCTTTTCGAGGAGGGTAAAGACCCCATGCCGAAGATCGTCCTGGACCTCAATGATCGCCGTCCCGCCTGGGCACTTCCGGCTTGGGTCCCCCAGGAGATTCGGGACTCCCTCCCGAAGGAGTGGACGCTGGAGGTGATGGAGACCGAGGCCGACGGATCTGGTGACGGGATGGTGAACCTGGATCCAGCTCTGGTTTCGGCTGCTCGGGACGCGGAGATCTATCTGGGTTATGGGATCCCGGCGGCCCTTCTGAGGGAAGGAAAGGGCCTACGCTGGGTCCACTCCGGCGCGGCAGGAGTCCGTGGCTCCCTGACACCGGAAATGTTGGAGAGCCCCGTCCTGTTCACGAACTCCAAAGGGATTCACGGGCCGCCCATGGCCGACACGGCCTTAGGAATGATCCTTTTTTTCTCCCGGGGCCTGGATTTCGGAGTGGCTGCCAAAGTCCGGAGAGACTGGGACAAAACTCCCTTCTATTCCGGAGACAATCCCCTGGTGGAAATGGCTTTCTCCACAGTAGGTATTTTCGGGTTCGGGGGAATCGGTCGGGAGGTGGCGAAACGGGTCCGGGCTCTGGGTGCCAGTGTGCTGGCCTTCGACCGGGGGCCGGAGGCCTTTGGAGGAGCCGAAAGGCGGTTCCAGGAAGGCGTGGTCTACGGAGGCCCCCACCGGGACGCCCCCAGCTCTGTCAGGGGAACCCCGGTCATCTCGGAGGGCCCCGGCCAGGGGGTCGGGAACTCGGAGCAGGACGATGGGCCCCAGGAGGTCCCCGAGTTTGAGGCTCTCTATGGGCCTGGTGGCTTTGAACGGTTATTGGAGGAGAGCGACTTCCTGGTTCTCACCGCTCCAGAGACACCGGAAAGCCGGGGGCGGTTCGATGCCCAGGCCTTGGCTCGGCTCAAACCCCATTGCGCCCTCATCAACATTTCCCGGGGTCGCCTGGTGGACGAGGAGGCCCTGGTAGCTGCCCTTGGGGATGGGCGTCTCAGGGGAGCCGGACTCGACGTCTTCGCGCAGGAGCCGCTGCCGGATCGCCACCCCCTCTGGGACCTCCCGAACGTCCTCATCACGCCCCACGTTTCCGCGGTTTCCAGCCACTTCTGGCGCCGACAAACCGACCTGATTCTGGAGAACTTCCGGCGTTACCGAACCGGGGAATCCCTCCTGAACCTGGTCGACAAAGAAGCAGGCTACTGACGGGCCGCCCACACCTTCTTCAGCGAACCTCCAGGAGTCGAGCCGGCCCGGAATTGCCCGGGTAGGGTGCTGCCCCTCAGCCCTTCTCGGTCCGCTTGAGCTCTTGCCAGAGCCCTTCCAGAACGTCCAGACTGGCCTCGTTAATGGAGATCCCTCTTTGGCGGGCCAGCGCTTCCAGCGATTCGAATCGAGCCTGAAATTTCCTGTTTGCCCTGTCCAGGACGGTGTCGGAGTGGACTCCGGCCAGGCGGACCAGATTCACAACCGCAAAGAGAAGGTCCCCGAGTTCCTCCTCTATGGCTCCCTCTTCCCCGGCGGCCAGAGCGATGCGAACCTCCTCCAACTCCTCCGACACCTTGTCCCAGGCCCCCCGGGTATCCTCCCAGTCGAACCCCACACCGCTGACCCGCTCCTGAATCCGGTGAGCCTTCAGGAGTGGGTCCAACCCGGTGGCCAAACCCTCCAGCACACCTTCGGCCTCACCCCGCTCCCGGGCTTTCAGGGCCTCCCAGTTCTCCCGTTCCCCAAGGCCGAAGAGGTGAGGGTGCCGTCGCTTCATCTTCTCTTCCAGCCGGTCCACCACGGAAGCTCGGGTGAGGGCTCCCTCCTCCTCACCCACCACGACCTGAAACGCGAGATTCAGGAGGAGGTCCCCCAACTCCCCTTCCAGACCGGGTCCGTCGTTGGCACGGATGGCGTCCACCACCTCGTGGGTTTCCTCCAGAAGGTGAGGAACCAGCGTCCGGGAGGTTTGCGCGGCGTCCCATGGACAGTGTCGTCGAAGGAAAGCCACCAGGGCCAAAGAGCGGTCCAGAACACCGTCGATCTGGCCTTGGGTCATCTCCCAATCTGCACGGGGATCCTTTTGTGGTTCAGTCATCCCGCCTCTTTCGTAGAAGTGCCCGGAATACAGAGGCTTCCAGGGCCCTGGCCGGGTCCCCCCGGCCCCTTGCTGTGCGCACCTTTTTTCGCATCTTTCGACCACCATGTCAACGGATCCTCGGACTCGGGCCTGGGTGGATGTCTCCATCCAGGCGTTTCAAAAGAACTTCCTCCTCATTCGTGAAACCGTAGGGGTCGACGTCCGAATCCTCCCCATGGTGAAGGCCAACGCCTATGGCCTGGGGGTGGAAGGGGCCGTGGAGGCTCTGGAGCCGCTGGGTCCATGGGGGTATGGGGTCGCCGCGGTGGAGGAGGGGGTGCGGATCCGGGAGATGGGGATATCCAAGCCGGTGTTGGTCCTCAGCCCGGTTCCTCCGGGATCCTACCGGGCGGCGGTGGACGCCGGGTTGTCGGTGTGTATCTCCGACATCGGGGCCCTTCACAGGCTCAAGGAAACTGCCCAGGAGTCGGGGAGAACGGGGGGATTCCATCTCGAGGTGGACACCGGAATGGGCCGGGCGGGGTTCTCCTGGGATCAGGTGGGAAGTTGGGGTCCCCAGGTGGAGGGTCTACTGGGTCCGCCCCTCCGGTGGGAGGGATCTTTCACGCATTTCCACTCCGCGGACGGGGTTGGCCGGAGCACTGCGGACCAGTGGTCTCGGCTCAACCGGACCCTGGAGGCCCTTCCGCCCATGCCCCAGGGGGCCCTGGTACATGCCTGTAACAGCCCAGGGGCCCTACGTTGTCCCGAGTTTGCTGCCGATGCCGTGCGGCCTGGGATCTTTCTTTATGGAGGTGTGGCCGGCGAAGGTCTCCCCTCTCCGGAACCGGTGGCGGCCCTGAGAGCCAGGGTGACCTTCCTGCGGGAGGCGAGACCCGGGGACACGGTGGGCTACGGGGCCACCTATACTGCCGCCGGCCCGGAACGGTGGGCCACGGTAGGGATTGGGTACGGAGACGGACTGCCGCGGCTCCTGAGCAACCAGGGCCACGCGCTTTTGGCGGGG
>CBDUAX010000422.1:0-4668 GCA_965365235.1 uncultured bacterium | reverse complement strand
TGGATATGGAAAACCGGGGCTCCCTCGGGCCGATAAGGCCCAACGGAGCCCCTTCATGGGATGCACCGAAAAAAAGGTATCCGGCACCGGGTGGGGTGGGAGCCGCCCTCCTGGGACCCGCAAAAGACCCGAGGGTCGGGAGATCGCCCTTCTTTATCCGGTTCGGCTATGCCAGGCCGCCAGGACCCGCCTCTCTTTTTCGGGATCGATCCCGGTCCGCATGGCCTGCTGTTCTTCGGGCAACGACTTATACCACTCCAACGTGGCCTTCGCCGTATCGGCCAGCGGCCGGAATTTGAGACCCGCCGCGAAGGCTTTGCTGCAGTCGTAGGCGCTGAAACCCTTCATCTCTTCCGTTGGATGGACCCAGCAAGGCATCTCCATCCATCCCCCGACCTCCTGTTCCTGGAGGAAGGGGGAATCCACCCAGGTGAAGGAGACCAGGGAGGAGGTGATTGCCCGGATTCCGTAGAGCATCTCTGCCATGGTCAGAGGCGCTTCAGGCCCCGTTGCCAGAAAGGTTCCGCTGGCCTCGTCCTCCACCAACTTCACAAGGAACGCTCCCAGGTCCCGAACGTCGACGATCTGGGTAAAATCCGTTCCGTCCCCCGGAGCCAGGACCTCACCCCCGCGATCGATTCGGACGGGCCAATAGGTGAATCGATGACTCCGGTCTCCCGGACCCACAATCAACCCTGGCCGGACCACGATGCCTCCCTCCCTGAAGGCCTCGAAAGTATCCCGTTCTGCCTGTGCCTTGTTGGGCCCGAAAGCCTGGCCCATCCCGGCTTCGGCAGCGATGACCTCCTCGTACTCCTCTCTCGAGAAGACCGGCCCCTCTTCTGTCTGCCCCACGATGCTGTTGTCCTTGTGGGCAGAGATGCTGGAAACAAAGAGGTAGCGGGGAGCTTTGTCTTTCAGAACCGCGGCGGCACCCTGGACCCAGAGGGCAACGTTGGCCGAGTTGTCGATCACCGCGTCCCACTCACGCCCCTCCAGAGCGGAGTAATCCGGGATGGCCCGGTCTCCCACCAATTTCTCGACATTGGGATAGAGATGGGGATTGGTCTGCCCACGGTTGAAGAGGGTCACGGTGTGCCCCCTTGCCAGGGCAAAGTCCACCTCCGCCGGCCCAAGAAAGGCCGTGCCGCCAAGGATCAGAATCCGGAGGGGCTTCTCGGCCCTGGGGATCTGTTGGGCTTCGACCACGGACGCCTGCATTGGGGAGGCAGGGTCCTCGGATCCAACATCACACCCCGAGAGGACTCCGCCGAGGCCGACCCCCAACCCTGCCGCGGCCGTTCCCGCCAGAAACTCACGTCTGCTCGTCATTCTGATCCTCGCCGTTTCTTTTGCTTGGTATGAGTAGGACTCGTCGTTCTGCTGGAGATCAGGCGTCAACCGCCAGGCTTTTTCCGGTAGTCCAGGGGCGGATCCCGATCTCCCAGGAGGGGCGCGTAGAGGAAATCGGCCCCCCTGCGTTCGCCGAACTCCGCCACAACCTGACCCAGAAGGCCGGGATCGGAGAAGAGATCCATGGCGGAGAAGGCCAGTGTCTTGGCTGCCACCATCATCCCTTTGACCCCGATGGACATGCCGTCGGCGGCCACGGCCTGCCAGGAATGGGCCGGGGTACCCGGCACCCATGTGGCGGCGACCATGGTTCCCATGGGGGTCATCCAGCTGACGTCCCCGTTGTCGGAAGAGGCATATCCCTGTTCCCACTCGAATGGCTGGACCTCGGACTCCGATCCTAAAGCCGGATCCGGACTCAACGATTCTTTGATGATCCGGGCGAAGCGAGCCTCCTCCTGGTCGTACTCCACCCCACCCACCGCGGTCAGGTTCTGGTGGATCAGCCGCTGGAGAGACTCCACGGGGAGCCGTGAATAGGATCCACCCATTACCTCTACCTCCACGGAGGTCCCGGTCCCCTGTGCCGCTCCCTCGGCTGCGGCTACAACCCGATGGAAGATCTCACGAACGGTTTCCGGGTCCGGGTGTCGGACGTAGTAGTAGACCTCCCCAAAATCCGGGATGACGTTCGGCGCTTCTCCTCCTGCCGTGATGACGTAGTGGATTCTGGTTTCCTGGGGAACGTGCTCCCTCAGGAGGTTGGTCATGAAGTTCATGGCCTCGATCCCGTCCAGAGCAGAGCGCCCCCGGTCGGGTGCTGCCGCAGCATGAGCCGAGACCCCCCGAAACCGGAACTTGGCCGACTTCACAGCCAGGTTGGAACCCGGGTTTGCTCCATTCCGGTCCGCCGCGTGCCAGGTCAGGACCACGTCCACATCGTCGAAGAGTCCCGCCCGGACCATGTACACCTTCCCGGAGCCGCCCTCCTCCGCCGGGGTCCCGTAGAAACGGACCGTTCCTTCCGATCCGGTCTCCTGGAGCCAATTCGCCACGGCGATTGCTGCCGCGGCGGAGGCGGTGCCGAAGAGATTGTGCCCACAAGCGTGTCCCCCGCCCTTTCCTTCGATGGGCAACCGTTCTGGCACACGATCCTGGTTGATTCCCGGCAGGGCGTCGTACTCCCCCAGGATCCCGACGACCGGCTCCCCATTTCCGAAACTCGCGACGAAGGCAGTGGGGATATCCGCCACCCCCCGATCCACCTGGAAGCCATGGGCCTCCAACGCCCTCGCCAGAAGCTCCGCACTTTGTGACTCCTGGTATCCGAGTTCCGCCAGGTCCCATATGTCCATGGCAATCCCCGACAACACCTCCTGCTGCCTATCGAGGTATCGCCCGATCTCTTGTTTGTCGGTTTGCCCACTTCCGTCTTCCGGGGTCAGGAACAACCCAAGGACAAGACCGGTCAGAATCACCAAACGCATGGCAAAGCTCCAATAAAACTCAAGAATGCTGGGGGGCGACCACCAAACCCGCTGAGGACCTTGTCTCTTCCCTTCCCTCCCGCTTGCGCTGAGCCCAGCCCAGCCCGAGGCCCATGGACATCCAGAGGCCGGCGACCGGGACCATGACGAAGGCCACAGTCGTGAGGCTCAGGCCCAACGCCATCAACCCGTTGTAGCTCCATGCCCCGGTCTGGTCTCCGGCCCGGTACACAAAAGTATCGATGAAATTCTTGGCTTTGTATTTCTCTTCCCTGGGGATCACGGTGTAGAGGGCCTCCAGGGCCGGCTTCATGAGGCCGTAGTTCCATCCCCGGACAAAGGTTTGAACCACCAACAGGACGCCCAGCGTCGGAATCGCACCCAACACCCCGAAGCCCACCGCCGTTACCAGGGGGAGAATCGCGAGCGCCACCCCAAGGCCGAACCACTTGATTATCCGCCCGGTGAGAAAGGCCTGGGTCAGGAGCGTCAACAAATTCACCAGCAGGTTGATCCGGGCGAAAAACGCGGTACGGGCACCCGGATCCTGGAAGTGCCTCGACACGATATCGGCCTGTTGGAAGTACATCGAAGTGGTGGTGAAGGTAAAGAGAAACATGAAGAGGATGATCCCCAGCAGATAAGGAGACCGGAAGGCCCCGGTGATCCCGGCCAGGATGCCACCGCCCATGGCCTTCTCCTCGTCTTCCCTTGCCCTGATTCCCTGGTCCGTTACCAGCCGCCCCAACGCCCGCACGCACCGTAGAGCCAATTCCAGGAAGAATGCGGAGAGGAGAAGGAGGTTCACCGGTCCCAAAGCCTCCGCCAGGGACGCCGTCACGAAGGACCCGAGGATCGCCCCGAGTGTCCCCCCCAACCCGATGAACCCGAAGAGCCGTTTTCCCTGTTCCGAGCGGAAGATGTCGGCCATGAAGGCCCAGAATACCGAAACCACGAAGAGGTTGAAGACGCTTGTCCAATTGAAGAACAGGCGCCCGATCCATACATACGCCCCCTCCGGAACGGTACGGAGGAGAACAAAGAAGATCAGGAGATTCAGGATGAAGAAGCGGTACGCGATGGGGATGAACTGCTTCCGAGGGAGTCGGGCCACCGTCCAGGTGAAGAGCGGATGCACCAACAAGGTCAGTACCAAGGTGCCAGTGAACAGCCACGCCAGGTTTTCCACCCCCCCCGCCACACCCATCTCATCCCGGATCGGACGGATGATGTAGTAGCTCGTGAGAACGAGGAAGAAGTATGCCCCCGACAGGAAGAGGAGCCGGATCTCCTTCGGACGAACCTCCACGACCTTCTGAAGGAGATGGGTCACCTGTCCCGGTGCGCCTTCGTTTTCGCTCTCGTGGCTCATACACCCCGACTCGCTCGGATGGAAACCCCCGGAAGCCCGTCCGGGGAGGTGAGCCTCCGGCTCTGGAGATGGCCAATATAGTGGGGTTTGTCCGAAAGGGCGGCCAGATGCAGATACGGACCGTATTCTTATGTCGCGAGCGGGGCCTCAACCGGAAAACCAAGGGAAGCGGAATGAACCGGGAAACCATGCTGGATCGAGCCTTCAACACCTCCGAACGCTGGGACTTCATCGTGATCGGTGGAGGCGCCACAGGGGTGGGTGTAGCCCTGGATGCCGCCTCCCGGGGGTATAGCGCACTCCTCCTGGAGCAGAGTGACTTTGGGAAAGGGACCTCGTCCAGGAGCACGAAGCTGGTTCACGGGGGAGTCAGGTACCTGCAACAGGGGAACATTCCCCTGGTCATGGAGGCCCTTCGGGAGCGCGGGCGCCTGCGGCGGAACGCCCCTCACCTGG
>CBDUAX010000421.1:0-4673 GCA_965365235.1 uncultured bacterium | reverse complement strand
ACCCTGGCGGCCGCCGATCAACTCCCGGGCCTGCCGCTGCCTCTTTTGGCACCTCAACGGAGAGGGAAGCTCGGTGTCCATGGACGACAGGTTGGAGCGAAACAAGGCCACAGTGAAATCGTTCTACGATCTCATGTTCAACGATTGCCAACCTGCAGAGGCGATCTCTCGGTATGTCGGCGACATCTACATCCAACACAATCCAGAGGTGGCCGATGGGAAGGAGGCTTTTGTCGCCTACTTCGAGCGCATGGCGGCCGAGTACCCGGGGAAGCGTGTCCATTTCAAGCGAGTGATCGCTGAGGGGGACTACGTGGTGCTGCATTGCCATCAGGAATGGCCGGGCGGGGAAGATTGGGCTGGGATGGACATCTTCCGCCTCGACGACGATGGCAAAGTCGTGGAGCATTGGGATGTTCTCCAACTCGTCCCAAAGCTCTCGAAGAACGACAATTCCATGTTCTAATCTGCAGCTGCTGGCGTTCTGTTGGGAGCGATTGGTGAGAACACGAGGTGCAACGGAAAGGCGAGAAGATGAAATCCCTGGGGTTTCTGTCGTTGGTGTTGGTTGCCGGATGTGCGGCCTCGAGTCCTCCCGGACCCGCGCCTCTCTCGATCGAGTTCGGGCAGGATGTGTATCTCACGGACGATTACCTGAAGGGAACACCGGGTTCCCGGTGTGGCCCGCCCCGCTACGCTCCCGGAGGGACTGAGGTGCGGGCCCCACTTCCCGACGGAAGTTGGTTTCGGTTGTTTGCCCTCCGGTCTCGGGGCGGGGAGGTAGGCACGGTGATTCTCGAAAGAGGGTGGGAGGGCAGTGAAGGGCACATGGAGATCAGACTTGATCGTGCCGAGGGCATCGTCCGTCTGAAGGATCCGGGGCGGGATCGGGCTTGGGGCATTCACAGCGCCAGAGCCGACTGGATGCGGGCCATTGGCTCGCGTGCGCTTTCCCTGGATTGTGCTGCGACTGGATAGACTGGTTTCTTACGCCGGTGAGGGATCGAGGTGAGATGACCGCAGCTCCACGGATCTTCTGCATACCGGCCACGGCTGCGCCCATCGTCGCGGTGCTGCGCCGCGGTCCAAGCCGTTGGTACCATGTCGGCCGGTGGAACGTGGAGACGTGGAAGTACGAACCTGGCGCTTGGTTCAAGGGCCGCCTGTTCCCACAGAAATGTGATCTATCCCCAGATGGGCGGTGGCTTGCCTACTCGGCCCAGAAGACCTCAGCCCGGTGGCCGGCCAAAAGCATCTATGAAGGAATCTCCCGCCTCCCCTGGCTGCACGCTCTGGCGGCGTGGGAAGCCGGAACGACCTATACGCGTGGCATCCGCTTCGAGATTGGGGCGATGTCGTCAGACCTCGGACCACCCGATGTTGGCGACGCCACGCCCTGCCTGCAACGGTATGGCCTTCGGGTGAACCGGGCGTTTCAGTTCGCCGTCGAACGCCGTCGCGGCTGGTCCGAGACGGCGGAATCGCCTCCACGAGACCCGAAAGACTTATGGGATGAGTGGCGGAATGTCCGGATGTCCAAGCCTCAACCGGGGGGCTCCGCACTGCTGGAGGTGGAGGGCTCGTACGCCGCGTTCAGGGATAGCCACGATCAGCGGGACCCACCATGCTACAGCATCGTTCAGGATGGCGACGTCGAGATTCTCGAGATGGCTCAGTGGGCGGATTGGACGATGTCGGGCATCCTGTTGCTGGCCACGCGGGAGGGACGCTTGCAGGCACAGGAATGGAAGAGTGGCACGCGGCGAATTGTCTTCGAGTACGACCTGGCAACGCTGGAACCGGACCCGTCCCCGGCTCCTGAGTGGGCACTGGATTGGTAGCCGACCGCGTACCCTTCTGAAGGTGTGGGAGAAAATGACCCGACGGCACCTGGCCGATGGCTCGGTAGGCCTGCGTCTGTCAGGCTCAACCGCCATCGTGAGGCCAGGGAGAAGTCAAATGATCTGGAGGATGGAATGAAATGGACTGCGCTGGTCTTACCCGTGTTCCTGGTCTCTGGTCCCTTCCTGTGCGGTGCAGGTGGCGACCTCGAGTTGCTGGCACAGGAGATCCGTCCCACCTGGACGGTGGCGGAAGAGTCGGGCGTACTCTCTTCGGAACGGCTGGCCCGGCTCGACGACCTGTTGGACCAGTACGTCTCTGAAGGCCGGATCGTCGGCGCGGTGGCGTTGGTCTGGAGAAACGGCGTCCCGGTGTACGAGCGGGCCGTCGGGTGGCAGGACAGGGAATCCCAGATCCCCATGACCATGGGTACGCTGTTTCGGATCGCCTCCCAATCGAAGGCCATCACCAGCGCTGCCATTCTCTCTCTGTTCGAAGAGGGAAAGCTCGGCATCGATGACCCAGTGAGTCGGTTCATTCCCTCCTTTTCCGAGACCACCGTTGCGGTCCGAAGTGAAGGCGGACGGTCCATCGTTCCCGTCAGCCGGCCTATCAGGATCCGCGACCTCCTCACCCACACGGCGGGGATCTCCTACGGCACTGAAGCCTATGTTTCCTCGTTGTACGAGGTAGAGGGCCTTGGGCCCGCGGCTGGATACGGATGGTACACCGCCGACAAGGAGGAACCCATCTGCGAAACCATGGAGCGACTGGGGTCCATCCCCTTCGTATCACAGCCAGGTGAGCGGTGGGTGTATGGCTACAACACGGACGTTCTCGGGTGTGTGGTGGAGAGGGTGTCGGGTTCCACCCTCGCGGAGTTTTTTCGGGAACGGATCACCGACCCACTTGGCATGGACGATACGTACTTCTTCGTCCCGCCGGGCCAGGAGGATCGCCTAGCCACGGTCTATGCAAACAGCCCCGATAGCGGGGTGGTGCGGGCCCCGGACGGGGCGAGAGGGCAGGGGCACTTTGTGGAGGGCCCCCGGCTCAGCTTTGCCGGCGGTGCCGGACTCGTGTCGACGGCCGAAGACTACGCTCTGTTTCTGGAGATGATCCGAAGAGGTGGGTCCCTGAACGGGGTGCGGATCCTGGCGCCGCGGACCGTCAGGCTCATGACGACGGACCAGTCGGGAGGCATCTATAGTGATGGGGGCCTGGGTTTCGGGTTTGGATTTGAGACGACCGAGCGGTTCGGGGCCGGGGGGCTCGACGCGGAGGGTGCGTTCGGCTGGGGGGGAGCGTATGGCTCATGGTACCGGGTCGATCCGAGCTCGGGCCTCGTGATGGTTCTCATGATCCAGCAGATGCCGAATAGCACGGATATCCGAGGGAAGTTCCCTACTTTGGTATACCAGGCCCTGCTGGATGAAGGGTACTGAGGCCAGGAAGCGTTTCAATGACCGATTCCGGGAAACCAACGGCTCGCCTCCCCATGGGCATCAGGTTCAGCCTGGGCGTTCTTGGACTCCTCATGTTGGGCTGGGCCATGCAAGGATATTCTCTCCTGAACTGGGAGAGTGCCGTGGACCTCGGCATCCAGAATGAGCGCTTCTCCGGCGATGCCGGTGAGCGGGCTTGGGCCCTGGAGAGTTGGGGGTTGGCGGTGGCCGACATGCTGTGGCCTTTGCCGATAACCCTCATCGGAATTGTCGGAATTTTGCGCCGACGGTTCTACGGGTTCGTGGCCGGAATGATGGCCTTCGGTATCGGCGTCTATTTCCCGCTCTTTTTCGCCTTCCAGCGGTGGGCAACATACCGCGGGACCGTCATCACTGCCCTGATCCTGTTCATGGTGCCCTGCCTTCTGGGCATCATCAGTTTGTGGTCAAACCGAGAGCTTTTCCGGGATTAGAACACTACTAGACCGTTTGGGCCGAGGAGGTGGGTTGTACGTCGAGTGAAAAGGCTAGCGGCGAAGATCCTCGGGGATCGGGACGACCGGAGAAGGACCAGGTTGAGGCTGGCGCGTGTCCTCCTCCTGGTCTCCGTGGTTTGCCTCCTGGTCGCCATGGCTGCGGACTGGACTGCGGGAAGGGAGATCAGGTCCGCCTACATGGTTGTACTCTTCTTTGCGTGTGCAGGAGCGGTTCTACTTTTCCGCAACCGTTCTTGAGAAACCGGGGCGTTCGACACTCCTTCCCGATCCCTGGAATGAAAGGCCACGATCCCATATGGAACTCCTCTTCCTGCTCTCGGCAGTCCTGGGCACCGGGTTTTCAGTCCTCCTTGGGAGTGCACTCCTGACCTACATCCGACGGACCCTACAGGTCATGCGGGCGGAAAGGGACGGCTCGATCCAAGATCGTATGCTGGATGAGTTGGACCAGCTCCGGATTGTTGGATCTCTGACGGCTGAGCGGCTGAACCGAATCGAGACCCTCCTCGAAGAGCAGGGTCGACGCCTTCCCCCGGCACCCCAAGAAGCAACGGACGAGGATACACCCGGCGAGGAAGCCGGAACGGAAGAGAGGCCAACGTGACACTCGCGTCTCCCTCCCAATCTCGGTAACCTGCCCTGAGGATTACCCCACCAAACCATCCATCCGGAGGCCGGGATTCATGCCCAACCAGAACCGTCTGCGAGCCCGGTTTCTCTTCTTCCTGGGTGCTGCCTTCTCGTCCATCTTCTTCTTTTCGGGATGTGGGCAGGGGGACAGCCAAGGAGTGGACACCGTTACGGCAAGAGACAGTGCCGGGGTGCACATTGTAGAGAACCATCCGAACCCAAACCTCCCGACCTGTTCCATTTCACCCACTCCTGAAGT
>CBDUAX010000420.1:0-4676 GCA_965365235.1 uncultured bacterium | reverse complement strand
TGAAACTCCTGTTCCGAGCCCCCGCCCTGATCCTTTTTGCCTCCCCCCTCCTTTCGGGATGTGGCGACGGTTCGGGCGATCCTCTGGGACCCCAGGACCAGACGGAGCTCCGACCCTGTACCCTTCCGGATGAGCGGTGTTGGGAGCGGGTTCCGTTGGGGGGTGGGTTCTACCTGCCGGTCTATCGATCCCTACCCCTCTTCCCGGGAGACACCCTGGTGGACCGGGCGGTCATCGTGGTCCACGGCACCAACCGAAATCCCGACGATTACTTCGCCACCATGATTGGAGCCACCCAGCGTGCCGGGGCGATGGAAAGGACGCTGGTGATCGCCCCTCATTTCCAGACCTACGCCGACGGGCCCGAGCTCGATGAGCCCGTTTGGACGAGCAACGGGTGGAAGCGTGGAGACCAGTCCAACACACTTCCCGCCGATGCGGACGGGATCGGCTCTTATGAAGCTGTCGACCGGATCCTGAACGTCCTGGCCGATCCCATACGGTATCCCCGGCTCCGGAAGGTGGTGGTGACGGGGCACTCAGCGGGTGGACAGTTTACCCACCGATTTGCAGCCGGCAGCCCGGTGGAAGAATCCTATCCCCACCTCCGCTTCAGGTATGTCCCGGCAAACCCCTCAACCTGGCTGTATCTGGGACCGGAGAGAGCCGGGCAGGCGGAGGGGGGGTGGGGTTTACCCGACCGGAGTGAGTGTTCGAACTACAACCACTGGCATTACGGTCTGGAGGAGGTCAACCCGTACATCGCTGCCCAGGAGCTGGGGCGGGTAAGGAGTCGACTGGCCACCAGAGATGTAGTCTATATGGTGGGGGACATGGACGTGGGGACCGACTTTTTGGACATGAGCTGCGGGGCCATGCTCCAGGGGCCGAACCGATACCTCCGGGGCCTCACGGTCTTTGAGTATCTGGGAACCTACTATCCAGGCAACCCGAGCCAACTTTTTGTGGTTCCCGGTGTGGCACACTCCTCCAACGGCATCTACAACTCCCCCCAGGGCCAGGCGGTTCTATTCGGGTGGTGAGCCCGGAGCCAGCTCGAAACCGAAGTGGGCCCGGTAGAAGAGCACGAGGGCCTCGGCCAGCGCTTCGGCGTACCGCTCCCGGTTCTGGGCCTCGTCTCGCAGGCCGGGGTAGTGATGTTCGATCTGGATTCCGCTCATGGACCCTCCTTCCCGCGATCCGTGGCGGACGGTGTTGTACCCCCCGGTGAAATAGTCGTCCTGGCCAGGGTTGGGTTGGGCAGTGCTGGGCACGGTGGGAACAAGGCGATCCTCTAGAAGTGTGCCGAGGCTCCGGGGACCCCGTATCAGGGAGGCCAGGTCGTTCCCGGCCTTCCCGGCCAGGGCTCTGACGCTGCTTTTGTTCGCATAGACCGATCCGGAAAGGGTACTATCGGGTTGGGCAAGGTCGGTGGAGGAGAGGAGGTAACCCAACTCGAGGCGGTCGATGTCGTGGGCGTGACCGTGAATGTCCAGATGCAATCCCTCCCCCAACGCCTCCTCCACCAGGTTCCCCGCTTCCTCCGCGAAGATCTGGAACTCCCACCACGCACGTTCAGAGAGAGGGTTTCCCTGGGCTGCTTCCAGGATTTCTCTGTTCGGATCCAGCTTCCTGCGATGCAGGTTGGAAATCACAACATGGGGATAGGCACCGGTCCGGGCGTGGAGCGCTGCCCGGATCGCCAGCGTGAGTTCTCTCGTGTTGCGGTCCCGGGCCGTCACCCCCCATCCCCGGTTCGGGATCTCCGGTGGCTCCAGATAGCCACCGTGGGGGGCAGTGAGCACCAGCGGAAGACTTCCGGCCAGGTATTCCGTGTACCCCTCCCGTCCGAGGAAGGTGGATCCGGGTGAGGCTGCGACGGCCTGGGCCGTCAACTCCACGGAGAGGCTTCCCGAAGAGGCTTCGAGCTTTTGTACCGTTCCCGATTCTCTGCCGAGAATCCAGACCCCGGCCGCACGCCCAAGGGAGTCGGTGGAGACCGAAGGGTCGGCGACGTATCCTCCCCCCTCCAGTACCTGAAACTGAATCGTGACTCCCTCCAGCGGGTCTCCGTCACGGCTTCGCACCTCCACAACCGGCCCTGAGGGAACCACCGTGCCGGCCGGGGCACTGGTTCCGTTCCCCTCCGCTACTGAAAGGGTGTATGGGGTTGGGGGCCCGGAATGGCTCTCTGAACCCCCACACCCGAAGGTCAGGGCCAAGAGGATCGGGAGGAGCCCGAGGGGGGCTCTGGCAAGCCTCAGGTGGACGGGCCGGGATCTGGAGGGATTGGCAGGGTTGGCCATGAGTCCATGGGAGTGGAAGAAGATCTGGTGGGCTCCCCGGAAGTCTAGAGGGGATCTCCGAGCCGGACCAGCGTCAGGATCGTTTTCTCTTCGCCCTTCATGTCCCTATCTTTCTCCGTCACCCTCAGACTCCAGACAAGGACGAAAACCATGGCCAAGGGCGATTTGGTTGAACGCATGATCGGTGCCGCGACCCTCGACATCCAAACCTATGAAGAGGTGGAAGCCGATCCCACGGCCACTGGCCAGGCCGCCGCAGTCGTGGCCATGGCCGCCGTTGCTGCCGGCATCGGAAACGCTGGTGAGGGGCTTTGGGCTGCGATGGTTTCACCCGTGTGGGCCCTGTTGGCCTGGCTGGTCTGGGCGGGGAGCACCTACCTCATCGGCGCGAAGCTCCTGGGCGGGACGGCTACGTGGGGGGAGCTCCTCCGGACCCTTGGTTTTGCCCAATCCCCGGGCGTTCTCTATCTCCTGGGCATCCTCCCCCTCATCGGCGGTCTGGTGGGCCTGATCCTTCCATTCTGGATCCTGGTTGCCGGCATCATCGGGATCAGACAGGCGCTGGATTTCAGCACCGGAAAAGCAGTCCTGACCGCGGTCCTCGGCTGGCTGGTCATGGTCATCCCGGCCATGATGATCGGTGGCGCCTTCGCCTTTGGAGGGAGGTAGGGGAATTGCAGCTGTTGACCCCCCCTTGTTGGCCTGATGGTGTCTTAGGGAGGTCCTCCTGATCTCTCAAAGAAAAGCCACCGCCACCCTCAGAGTGGAGCGCTTGGGGCCTGACGCAAAAGGACCCGGTGGCAGTGGAGGAGCCCATGGAGGTCCGGGTGGAGACGGTCCAGAACGGCCGGCCCTCCACCCGGAGCGTAGCTGTGACCATGCGCACCCCGGGAAGCGATTTTGAGCTGGCCGCCGGGTTCCTCTTCTCCGAGGGGATCCTGCAGGGGCGAAGCCAGCTTCAGGAAATCACCTACTGCCAAACGGGGGACCTCCAGGAATACAACGTGGTCACCGTGCGCTTGAAGGAAGGGATCGAGGTAGATCCTGAGTTGTTGAACCGGAACTTCTACACCTCCTCCAGCTGTGGTGTATGTGGGAAGGGATCCCTCGAAGCAGTGGAGCTGAGAGGGTGTGAAGCGCTACCGAACGGTTCCCTGTCATTGGATCCTGCTTCGTTGGCCCTGCTTCCGGATCGTCTCCTGGAGGAGCAGAAGGGGTTCAAGAGGACCGGGGGGCTCCACGCCGCGGGCCTATTCGATTCAGGTGGGGACCTGGTCTCTGTGAGGGAGGACGTGGGGCGACACAACGCAGTGGACAAAGTGATCGGGCGGGGCCTCCTGGAAGACCAGGTGCCACTGGCTGATCACCTTCTTGTGGTGAGTGGGAGAACCTCCTTCGAGATCCTTCAGAAAGCGGTGTCTGCCGGGATCCCCGTGGTGGTGGCTGTGGGGGCTCCGTCCACCCTGGCCATTGATCTTGCCAGGAGGTTCAACGTGACCCTTGCAGGATTCACCAAGCCAGGGGGGTTCAACCTCTATTCCGGAGGGGGTCGAGTGCGGGATTGGGAAGGAAGTGAAGGATGACCGGGCCGAGAAGCTGGCCTCCGCACCAACTCCTGGGTGCGGTCCTGGCGGGAGGGGAGAGCAGAAGGTATGGGCGTCCCAAGGCCCTCGCATTGGTGGGGGGACGGCCCATGGCTGCGTGGCCCCTGGACGCTCTGCGCCCACACTTCTCCATGAGTGGGATGGTGGGGAACGAGCCGCTGGTGGCCCAGGTCTTCGGGGTGCAGAGCCGGCGAGATGTTCTCCCCGGCCTCGGACCCCTCGGCGGTCTCATCACGGCGCTGGAATGGGCCAGAGACATGCGCCTTAAAGGAGCGTTCATCCTCGGGTGTGACATGCCCCTGGTAACCGCCGCGTTGATCGGGCGAATCCTGGATTTTCGAGGACCCCGGAAGAGCGCCCTGGTCCCGGCCAGCACCGGGCCACTTGGGATGGAGCCTCTCTGTGCTGCCTACAGCGTCGATTGCCTGGGGCCGGCCAGAGAAATCGCCCGAGGCGGACCCCGGTCGATGAAGGCGCTTTTGGACGGATTCGATTTTGACCTGATTCCCCTGCATGAGTTGGGAGACCCTCGGGAGACGAAACACGCCTTTACCAATGTGAACACCATCGAAGACGGACAAACGGTGGAGGCGGTGCTGAAATCCAGGAAGGAGACTTCAGCCTCCGGTCCTGACCGGCCCGCTGGGGGTAGGTGACGTCGGTGGCGCCGCCCATCCTCTGTATCATCGGGAAGAAGGACGCCGGGAAGACGGAACTGACCGTCGCCCTGGCAGGGGAGCTCAATCGGCGGGGCTTTCGGGTCATG
>CBDUAX010000419.1:0-4700 GCA_965365235.1 uncultured bacterium | reverse complement strand
GTCTCGAACACTTGGGCCGTTTGGGAAGCCGGGCGAAGGTGCGAGGTCACACCGGCGCGCTGGCCGAGATCGAGTTGGCCCTCCTGGACTTGCCAAAGGTAGGAGAGGCCGCGGTTGTCCTGGCGGAGTCCGATCTGGACGACCCTCGCCTGGTGGCCTACTACGTGCCGGGTGTTCTCCCCCCTCCCGCCCCAGCAGACCTCAGGGAGGCGCTCAAACTCCGGCTTCCCTCGTTCATGATTCCAAGTCGGTTCATGGAAATGCCGGCCCTTCCTCTGACGTCGAACGGGAAGCTGGATAGGGATGCTTTGCCTCCAGTGGGCCGGGAGCGCCCCCATCTCCCCACTCCCTACGTCAACTCCAGGAGCCCTCTGGAGAACCAGTTGGCGGCCATCTGGGAGGAGGTGCTTTCGGTGTCTCCGGTGGGGGTGCTGGACGATTTCCTGGAGCTGGGTGGGGACTCCCTCACCGCGATGACCATGCTGGACCGTGTGGAATCAGCCATGGGTGAGGAGATCCCCACCGAGTGGCTCCTGACGGTCGCGACGGTGGAGGATCTCGCCATAAAGATCCGGGACGAGCGCCCTCATCCTCCTCTCCCCGTGGTTTGTGTCCAGGAGGGCTCAGACGGGCCACCCTTCTTTTATGTGCATGGGGATTACCTGAGCGGCGGATACTACTGTCGGCGGTTGGCCCGAGAGATGGGGGATGATGTTCCATTCTACGCCCTCCCACCCAGCGGACTGAATGGAGCTCCGCTGGCAGCTTCGTACGAAGAAATGGCCGAACAGCACCTTCCTGCCCTACGGAATGTCCAACCTGAAGGTCCGTACACCCTGGGGGGGACCTGCAATGGTGGGCTGGTAGCGTACGAGATGGCCCGCCGGCTGGCTGCGGAGGGCGAGGAGGTGGCTGGGCTAGCCCTCTTTGTGGCATCGGCGCGGAACCTCAGATTCCGCCTGGCTAGAGGAATCTCGGAGCGGCTCGGGCTTTCACCACGGGCGCGGAGGTCCATGCTCAGGGTTTCCACCAGAGTGGAACAGGGTGTTGAGCTTCGCGGATGGCTTGGTTTTCTCGGAAACGCCCTTTGGCGATCTCCGCGCCTCTTTCGCGAGGTTCTGGGAAGCTCGGAAGAAACCCCGACAGCCCAGGCCCGAGAGGTGAACCTCAGGGAACACTACCTGAGTGTGGATCGGCAGTACCTCCCGGGTCGGTATCCCGGGAAGGTCACCCTCCTGTGGCCGAATGACGAAGCCGAAACGGCTGAGGAGGCAGTTTCGTGGTGGCGCCGCCTCTCGCCGGAGGTGGAGCTTCGGAAGATCCCCAGTCCCCATCAGGCCTGTCTCAACAGGAACGTGTCCATGTTGGCCCGAGAACTCGTATCGTGCAGGGAGGCCGGTCGAACCCGCCGGCGTAGCTGACTCCTACCAACTCAACCAAAGGTTCGCCTTCAGGATCAAGACGTCGTCGGCCGGAGCACCCAAGAGTGCATCGGTATCTCGCCCGAAATCGAAATCCCCCACGGACCCGCGCTCGGCTTGTCGCCGCTGCCAGACCAGGAAGAAGGTCGAACCGGGTCGGTATTCCCAACGAAGAACAGCGGTGGCTCGGAGCGATCGAAGGTTGAAGTCTCGGTCCGTGAAGGCGTAGTCGATGGAGCCATCTTCATCGAAGTCGACATAGCGCCGATGATTTGCGTCCTCGCACGTACTTCCACCAACGCAGCTGACGTCCTCCCCGGTCCCTACCGCCGAGCCCTCCGAGAACAGGTCGAAGGCATAGGACTCGGGTTGGGAGAGCTGTTTGTAGGACCGGTAGTCCACGGATGAAACCAACGGCTGGGCGAAGAACTGAAGGGAGAGTTTGGGAGTGAAGGTGAAGTTCACCCGGGCAACCATGGATAGGTCCTGCCGTTCGAGTTCGCCAAAGAGGTAGCGGGATCCATAGGTGGGATCGAAGGGAAGGACATCGGTAGCCGCGACGTACTGGGCACCGTTGGAGCGCCGATCGTAGGAAGGCGTGAGGGTCATCAGAAGCTGGGGGGAGGGCTGAAGCGTCATGCTCATCCCGATGCCCAGGGCATCGCCCGAATCCTGCCGACCGCGGGTCACCGAGAGGCGGGGCCGAACGAAGAGCACTTTCCGATTGTCGGTGCCGAAGCCCAGAGTCAGTCCCCACGAACCGGGATCGACCATCCGGGGTCCACCCCGGGTAGCGTCACGGCTCAGAACGTCGGCCCCGTAGGACACAGAAGCGTTTGCCGTCCAGAAATTCAGGAATTCCAGATTGGTGCTGAGGGCCGACCTTCCCCCCGTTTGGCCCCGGTCCCACCGGTCCGGGGACGAGGTGTCCCGCAGGATCTCGTGGCTGAATTGATTGGCTGTCGTGAATTCCACCTTCGAGGTCCGGAAGAACCGGGTGGGACGAACCTCCTGCCAGCCAACTCGGAATCCCCCGTCGAGCCGTTCGGACAGGGTGTTGAACCCCAGGTCGTTGACCTCGAAGCCGCTTGTGATCTCGGCGGCCCAGAGGGCCCCGGTCCAGTGACCGACCCTCCGTTCCAGTTGAAGGCGCCAATCCGCGCCGGTGAGGGAGGTCGCCGTGGAATCGATCTCCGCCCACTCCTGATCGGGCCGTTGCTGGTAGTGATTGCTGGCGCGCTGAATTCGGGTGATGGCCGTGGAATCGCCCACGACGTGGCTTCCGGCGAAGAAGCCCCAGAGGGCCCATTCCCGGTTCGCCCAGGTGTGTTCGAAGTCGAGGCCCACCGAGTAGGCACCGGAAGGGAGCCCGTCGAAGGAGCCGTCCTCCGGAAGGTCCCGCCTGGTGAGGGTGGCGATCCCACCAACACGGGACTTTCCGTCGCTGAAGTCCTTCTGAACTCTGAGAACGCCAAAGTTGGACCGGGGCTCCGCCGGGTACTTCACGAACCTGTCGCCCTCGGAGAAGTACGCCTCCCCCCTTTCCGCCTGGGTGAGGGCCCAGAGGGCTCCGACCGAGAACCCCTGCTCGGTTCTTCCCGTCAATTTTGCCGCACCCAGGATGGTGGTGGCCTCCGGTTCCTCGACGAAATCCGCCCCATCCGGGGACCCCCCATGGGGTGCCCGCCCCACTCTCCTGGAGTAGAAGAGCGACCGCTCCCTGCCGGCCATTTCGAAATTGAATACTCGGGCGTCCTCGACGAAGAAGGGCCTCTGCTCCCGAAAAAAGGTCTCGAAGGCCGAAAGGTTGACCACCGCCGGGTCCGCCTCCACCTGTCCGAAATCCGGATTCAGGGTGGCGTCCAGCGTGAAGGCCGTCCCCAGGCCGTAGCTCACATCAACACCGACCCGGCCGTCCATCGACGAGCCGTCGAAGAAAGGATCGGCCGGTTCAGCCGGACCGCGGCGTGCCCGAGATACCAGGTAGGGGAGCACCTCCAGGCGCCTGGACCCACGAGTCAGGCGGAGTCCCCCGACGCGGCCGAACTGGCTTACCCGACCCGGGCGAAGATCGGAGTGTTGGCTGAAGCGGGTGAGCTCGTTGTCCGAGGCTCGTCGGCGTCCGAACTGGACCCCCCAAGTCTGGGCAGTGTCGGCGGTCTGGTAGCGGAACTGGGAAAGGGGAATCCGCATTTCCACGATCCAGCCCCGCTCGTCGATGGTGACGGGGGATTCATAGACAGCATCCCACGCCGAGTCCTCACCGCCGTCGTTGAAGAGATACCGGTCGGTCTGGACTCCTCCGGCGGTCACCCGGAAGCGGTACCCGGTAAGGCCGTCGTTATTGGGGTCGATCATGATCTCGAAGTAGTCCGACCGGCCGGCGTAACCCGCGTCCCGGCGGGCCATATTCGTCGCGATGCTGGAGGGATCTTCGTCGTAGTTGATGGCGCCGACGTAGAGGGCCTGGTCGTCGTAGAGGAGCCACACCCGGGTATCGTTGATGGCCGGGGCGCCTTCGACCGGCGTCAGTTGGACCCAGTCCGCGAAGGAGGGAGCATCCTGCCAGACCTCCTCGTCGAGACGCCCGTCGACTCGGATGGTGGAGGATGGGGGAATACGATACGCCAACATTTGCCGGGGGACGGGGTGGGCGCCCGGGTGTTCCCCAGGAGCCCTGGCCTCCTGCCCCGGAAGGGGAAGGGGGGCCGCGACGGCGAAGAGGATGGGAAGGGCCAGGAAGGGAGATCGAAGGGCTTTTGGCACCGCGTTGGTGGTGGTCAGGGTTGTTCCTCGCTTCGTATTCCCCTCCCGAACCGAGAGGGTGAGGCCGTAGAGGTCTCTGGTCTCTTCCTCCCTTCTAGCGGGTGCAGATCAGGAGAACCCCACACCCCGAAGTGGACCCCCCCCATTCCAGCGGTACGTTGGACGCCCGGGTGTATACCTCCACAGCGGAAATCTGTTTGATGTCCACCACTTCCTCCAGCCCCCCGAACTCCGTGTTCACCCTGGCTCCATCCACAAAAACGGGGGGGGTACAGGTTCCACCCCGGATCGAGGCATTTCGGAATTGCACCTGGGTTCCACTCAGGGAACCTCCTCCAACAAGGGATATTCCCGGCGTGTTTCGGAAGAGGTCTCCGAAATAGGCTGGATTCCTACTTTGAATCTCTTCAGGTGTGATAAAAAAACCGAACCCGCTGGTCTTCCGCTCGTTGAAACCTGACTTCTCGAGGTGCTGGAAGATCATCGCCCGCTCTACGGCTACGATCATGGAAT
>CBDUAX010000418.1:0-4715 GCA_965365235.1 uncultured bacterium | reverse complement strand
CAAAGCCTGCGGATCTCCCGGCAGGAAGAGGCCGCCCACGGGCGCGTCCACGATCTCCGGAAGTCCCCCCACATCCGATGCCGCTACCGGAACCCCGCATGCCATCGCCTCCAGGGCCGCCACTGAGGTAGCCTCCATCAGGGAGGGGATCACCACCAGCGATCCGGAACACAGGAGCCCCGGCATCTCTCCGTGAGACCTCTTTCCCAAGAAGGAGAGGCGATCGGTCACGCCCAACTCCGCAGAGAGACCCTCCAGGCGCTCTCTTTCCGGACCGTCCCCGATGAGAAGGGCCTCAACATCCACCTCTTTGGCAATCAGGGGCAGGGCCCGGATGAAAAACTCTACCCCATTCTTGGGGAAGAGGCGACGGGGAACCACGATACGAGGGCGGCCGGCGGCAGGAAGTGAGGGCTCAACCGGACGGAAGAAGGTGGTCTCTACCCCGTTGGTGAGGGCCTCCACTGGTCTTCCCTTGCCCAATCTCTCTGCCACCAGGGCGATCTCCCGACTTGCGGCCAGGGCGAAGTCCGGGGTCCGGACCATCGCTCCCAGAAGCGGCGCCCAGAGGGGATGCTCCGCTCGTGTAAGGAAGTGGGAGGTGTGGAAGGTGGCCACCAACGGGGCCCCGGAGGCCCTCCGGGCCAGGGTGCCCGGCAGGACCGAGGCGAAAGCCTGCGCATGGATCACATCGGCGCCCCTGGCCAGCCTCCTTGTGGTCGCCACCGATCCAAGGGAGAACACCCCCCAGCCAAGGGGACTTCGGCCCGGGAACCATGTTCGGTGGACCTGGATTCCGGCCATCTCCTCCCGTTCCGGAAGGCCCGGAAGGGAGCGGGAGGTCACTACTTCCACCTCATGGCCCATTTCCACGAGAGCCTTGCAGAGGTAGTACACGTGGCTCTCGAGACCACCCACCTCCGGTGGGAAATAGACACAATGGAAGAGGATCTTCACGCCCCGTCCCAGTCCACGGTTTCCCTGGGAGAACCGGTCAGGGCCGAGGTGATGATGTCGGCGATCCGCTCCCCAGCAAGGCCGTCGCCGTACGGGTTGGGGGTCTCGGGGGAGGAAAGCCCCACACCGCGGGTAACCTCCCCTCCTCCCACTCCCCTTCTCGCCAAAAGCTCCAGGGCAGCCTGGAGGATCCGAGGCCCATCGGTCCCCACGAGTTGGGCTACACCGGCCTCGACACCCTCGGGGCGTTCCGTCACCTCGCGGAGAACCAGGACCGGAACCCCAAAAGTGGGAGCCTCCTCCTGGATGCCCCCGGAGTCGGTGAGGACCAGAGAGGCCCGGCTCAGGGCCATCACAAGATCCAGATACCCCAGAGGTTCGGTGAGGTGGATCCTGGAGTGGCCGGCCAGAAGCTGCTTCGCTGGCCCGCTGACCCAGGGGTTTGGATGGACCGGAAAGAGGATCTGGAGGTCGGGGACCCTATCCACCACCTCCCGGACGGCGCCGAACACCGCCTTCAGGGGTTCTCCGAACGACTCCCTCCGGTGTGCCGTCAGGAGGGCCAGCGGCTTCCCGCTCTCCAGAACTGCCCTGAGTTGGGCGTTTTCCGGCTCCCGAGAGGTAGCGGCCATCTGCCGGAGTGCGTCCACCACCGTGTTTCCGGTGACGAACATCTGGTCTGCGGCGAAACCCTCACCCTCGAGGTTTTCCAAGGCAGCCGGTGTGGGAGCGAAGTGGAAGTCGGTGAGGACATCGGAGAGGCGTCGGAAGATCTCTTCCGGGTAGGGGGACCACTTCTCCCCGCTTCGCAGGCCCGCCTCCACATGGCCGACCCGGGTCTTCTCCAGGAAGGCCACCAGCGCCGCATAGAATACCGTGGCCGTATCGCCCTGGATCAGAAGGAGATCCGGCTCGAAGTCCCGAACCACCGCCCTCAGGCCGTCAAGGCAGGAAAAAGCCAGATCATAGAGATCCTGACCCTCCTGCATGACATCGAGATCATAATCCGGCTCTAGCCGAAAGGTTTCCAGAACCTGGTCCACGAGGGCCGAGTGCTGGCCCGTAAGGGCGAGACGGGTTTCGAGGAGGGTATCTCGCCGACTCAAGGCCGCCAGAACCGGGGCCATCTTGATGGCCTCGGGACGCGTCCCTACCACCACCAGCACCTTGGGCCGACCCGAGGAAGGGGTAGGAGTCGGCATGGGCGTGCTAGCGGATCCGCCGGAGAAGGGCGTCAACCTCGTGGTGGAGCTGGGCCACCATCTCCGCCATCAGCCCGACGCCAACCAAAAGGAAGCCCACGGTTTCCAGGAGAATGACCAGATAGAGAAGAGGCCGGAATCCCAAGCCTTCCACGAACCGGAGGTAGAAGGCCACGGCACCCACCAGGAGGCCCAGGCCAATCAGCACCGTCCCCGAAAACCCGAAGAGGAGAAGGGGTTTCCGGGAGAAGAGGAGGAGGAACCAGACCGAGATGAGGTCCATGGACCCTACCACCACTCGAGACCTCCCGGAGTACTTGGACTCTCCAGCTTTCCTGGGATGAAGTTGGATATCGATCTCCGACACGCTGTACCCGCGGGCGAAGGCCATGACGACAAAGAAGCGGTGCCAGTCGTGCCGGAGGGGTAACTCCTCGAGAATGGTCCGCCGGAAGCCTTTCATGGAGTTCAGGTCCGAGACCGGAACCCGGAAGATCCGACGACTGAGCCAGTTGTAGATCCCGGAAACGAGGGGCTTCTGGTACGGACCCAGCTTGCGGCCGGTGACCATGTCCCACCCTTCCTGGAGTTTTGCCAAGAACCGGGGGATCTCCTCTGGGAGATGCTGGAGATCGGCATCGAAGAGGACCAGGTACTCCCGCTCAGTGGCTTCCGCCGCGGTCACCATCGCCTCGGTCTTCCCCAGATTGACCCGGTGACGCAAGACTCTGAGGTTCACCCACCCCTCCCCAGCCTCCTCGGCCAGATCGGCTGTGCCGTCGGTGGAACCGTCGTCCACCAGGATGACCTCCCCGTCCAGGCCAAATTCCTCGAAGGAGGCCCTGAGAGAGGCGATGAGCTCCCGGATCATGGGGGCTTCGTCGAAGGCCGGAACAACGACTGCGAAATCCCGACGGGTTTCGGGAAAGAGGGACGCCGCCGCCTCTTTGGGAGTTTGGGTTGGGGCAGCCTCAGCTCTGGTCATCCGGGGAGATCCTCCGCTAGAGCTTGTACCAGGTTCGGGGGGCCCAGGGGCGGAAAGGGAATCAGACCCGTTTTCGCATGCGGGCCGGGAGGATTCCCAGCTGATCACGGGACTTGGCCACGGTTCGGCGGGCGATATTGACACCCTCGGATTTCAGGATGGTCACGATGGCCTGGTCCGTCAGTGGCTTCTTGGTGTCCTCGTCATCCACCAGGTTCTGGATCTTCGCCTTCACGCCTCTGGCTGAGATGTCCTCACCGGAGCTTGTGGAAAGCCCGGAAGAGAAAAAGAACTTCAGCGGGAAGACGCCGCGGGGTGTCTGGACGAACTTTTCGTTCGTCACCCGAGATACTGTGGACTCGTGCATCTCGATATGTTCGGCCACTTCCCTCAATGTGAGTGGCTTCAGATGCTGGACTCCCTTTTCAAAGAAGGCCCGCTGCCGGTCCACGATGAACCCCATGACCTTGAGCATGGTCTGGCGACGTTGCTCGATGGCCTGAATCATCCAGTTCGCCGAGTTCAGCTTCGTCGAGATGAACTCCTTGTTCTCCCCTTTGTACTGGTTCTTGTCACGCGCCACTTCCCGGTACGCTCTGGAGAGTCGGAGCCTTGGAAGACTGGTGTCATTGGCGAATACCATGTACTCCCCATCGATCTTCTCTACGATGAGGTCCGGTATCACATACCGCTCAGGATCCGCTGAATGCCTCAGCCCGGGCTTGGGATCCAGCTTGGCGATCTCGTCCGCGGCATCCTGGACGACCAGCGGTGTCAGGCCCCGCTCTTTAGCGATATCCGCCCACCGGTGGTTGATGAGGTCCTCGAAATGCTCCTCCACCAAGGTGGCCGAAAGGGTTTCGTCCAGCCCTTTGCGTTTCAGCTGAATGAGGATGGACTCCCTCAGGTCTCTGGCGGCGACGCCCGGAGGATCAAAGGACTGGATCACTTCCAGCATCTCCTCGACCTCTTCCAGGATGAACGGCCGGAAGAGAGCCCGGAAATTCAACTCCTCCTCTTCCCTTTCCTCATCGTCCTCGATGGCCTCCAGACGGATACGGGCGATCTCCCGGACCTCGTCCAGCCAGAAATTCACCCCATTCATGACTTCTTCCAGGGAGCAGGATAAGGAACCGTCATCATTGACGTTACCAATGATTTCCTCACCTAGTCTGATAGCCCGTTCAGGCAATTCCAGGAAGTGCAATTGCTCAAGTAGGAAGTCTTCCAGATCCGGAACCTCCACCGGAGCGGGCTGGAAGAACTCCTTCTGTTCGTACTGTTGCTTCCTCCCGCCGGCATCGAAACCGTCCAGGAGGATCTCCTCCCAGTCGATGTCGTCGTCGGATTCCTTTTCCTCCTTCCCCTCGTCGTCGAGCTCCACCTCTTCCTCGACATCGGCCTCCTGCATCTCGAGGAAGGGGTTTTCCGCCAGCTCCTGCTTCAGATGCTGTTGGAGGTCCAAAAGGGGCATGTAGAGCAACTCCATCGCCTGATAGAGGCGTGGATTGATCTTCATCTCCTGGCGGAGCTGAGCGCTCTGGACCAGGCGGGTGCTGAAGTTGCTCATT
>CBDUAX010000417.1:0-4740 GCA_965365235.1 uncultured bacterium | reverse complement strand
CCCGGACCACGGTTCTGGACCATGGCGGCGCGAGAACCTGGGTCACGTTTGGCACCTATTCAGACGAGTGGGACGCGCAGTTGACGGTTTCCGGAAACACGTTGACATCCACTCCCGCGGAAGCATCCCGGGGGATCCGGACCTGGACCTTCACGCTGAACGGGAACCTCCTCACCCTGACCGATGCCAACTCGAGCTTCGACTTCACGCTCACTGAAGTAGAAGGAGTGGCGGCCACCGAGGTGGTGGTGTTGGTACGGCAGTAAGGGAAGGGCCGGCGAGGGAGGGTGAAGTGACGGATTCCCCCCTCGCAGCCGTAGTGGGGGAGAATGAAACGATGCTTCTGATGGTGACGGGGAGGCTTCGATTCACATCCGATGAAGAACCCACTTCGCGCGCAGGTAGCTCGGGGACCTTTCCCCTACGAGGACGGATGGGGGTGGTTATACCGGGCCTTTGAGAGGGTGGCCCCGGCTGGGGGGCGCCTCCGGGGTGCCCTCTGCCGGTACCTCTATCCGAATGGTCTGGAGTTTTGGCGCCGAGGGCGGATCTACCGGCTCCTCGGGGTACACAAGTTCGGTTCTGTGATCCCGACGGGAGGGATCGTGGTGCGGCGTGTGACCGGTGCGCGCATGGCACCCTACACGCTCACGGGCACATCCCGGGGGGCGGCCCGAGCCTTCTACTACCGGACCTGCGTCTTCGAGCTGCTGCACCTTCCCTTCTTCCTCACGCTGGTGGTTCTGGCGGTTTTGCGGGCGTCAGAGGGACGATGGGACCTGGCCTTGGAGAATTCAGTGCTCAATCTCGCTGTGAACCTGTACCCCATGATGCATCATCGCCGGACCCGGTTGAGGATCGTCAAGCTCCTCGACAGGTCCCGCTAGCGGAATTTCGGCGCAGCCGACTCGGTGATGGCCGCATAGGTGAGTTGGTGGGAAAGGGAACGAACGTTGGGCCGCCTGCCCCCGAACTGCTGAATCATTCCGACGAAGATCAGGTCCTCCACAGGATCGATCCAGAACCAGGTGCCGGCCGCCCCTCCCCACGAAAATTCCCCGGCTGAAACCGCTCCCGCTTCGACGGGGTCCAGCACCACGCTGAAATCGAGCCCGAATCCGAGCCCCGGGGCGTACTCCCCCACCGCTCGCGGAAGATGATTTCGCCTCATCAGTTCAACTGTGGTAGGTGAGAGGATCCTGACCCCATCCAGCTCACCCCCGTTCAGCAGCATCTGGCAGAAACGCATGTAGTCCATGGTGGTGGACACCAGGCCGCCGCCGCCTGAGAAGAAAGTCGTGGGGTCCAGGAAGGGGCGAGAGCCGACGGCATCGTCAGAGGCCGGTGGGGCAGCCAGGGCGCCCTCTTCGTCATAGCCGTAGACCTGGGCGAATCGGCCATGATCCTCGGAAGGGACATGGAAGCCCGTGTCTACCATGCCCAAAGGATCGAAGATGCGCTCCTGGAGGAACTCGTCGAAGGGCAAACCGGAGAGGACCTCCACCAGATAGCCCTGAACATCCACCGCGATGCTGTACGTCCATCGCGTCCCGGGCTGCTGCCGGAGAGGGAGGGTGGCGAGTTTGTCGATCATGTCCTTCAGGGTCTGGTCCGAACCGAGGACGCCCTTCGAGGCATAGAGGCGATCGGCCGGGTGGGGGTCGCCGATGCCGTAGGCCAGCCCCGCCGTGTGCGTCATGAGCTCCCGGATGGTCATGGCATGATCGGCATCTTCCAGAACCGGGCCGTCGGGCCCCCAGCTGGCCGCCACCTGGAGGTCGGCGAACTCCGGTATGTATCGGCGGACGGGATCGCTGAGGCGGAACTTCCCCTCCTCGTACAACATCATGAGGGCGACACCGGTAATGGGTTTCGACATGGAGTAGATGCGGAAGATGGCGTCCTCGGGCATGGGGTCCTGAGCCCCCACATCCCGATACCCGTAGCTCTGGAAGTCGGCGATCTGGCCATGGCGGGCGATCATGGTGGTGATCCCGGCCAACCGGCCCATTTCCACCAACCCCTGCATGGCGTCATGCAAGCGCGTGAGGCGCTCGGACGACATTCCAACGGACTCCGGGGTGGTTCGCGCCAACGCCCGGGATGAAAGGCCGGCGATCCTGGTCGACGAGGGGGCATCGCATCCCGCCCCGAGGAAGACGAAGACCAAGACAAGGCCGAAGGCAGCTGTACGAGTCATAACCGTCCGCATTGGTGCTCTCGGAGGTGGAGGTGGATCAGGTCGAGGGCCCAGTCTAACCGCTTAATGTACTGGAAGGCTATGTGGGGGAGATCGGGAGATGGATGGGTGGCCGCGGGAAGAATCAAAACTTCCGAACACGTACCCAGCGTTGGCGTCGGCCTTCAGCGGGTCTGGCTCCTGATTGCAATCATGTATGACCGCAGAACCGCGTTCATCCGAGTTTGGTACCTGGGGCCCTGACTCCTGAACCACTCCAGAACGTCCCGATCCACTCGCATGGAAATCGCTTCCTTCGGGGGAGGCGCGACTACCTTGGCGCTGTCCCAGAAATCCTCAGGTAGATCGGCCAACTCCGGGGGAGATGTGGATTCGATCTCGGCCTCCGTCATCTCACGGAGGCGCCCTGGATCAGCCCGGCCTCGGGAGGCCCGATTAACCCGAGATCGCCCTTTGGTATGTTTCCCGCTCACGTTTGTTACTCCTCCGCGCAGAGATGATACGACGAACGGAAGCTCCATCGCCCCTGCCACGTTCGGTGTACACCACCGTAAGGTGGATGTCGTCTGAAAGGCCAATGGCCACGATGCGCCGTTCCTGGTAATCCTTCCGGAGGTCATCTGCTTCCAGCGTCGGGCCCTCGAAAACCAAAGTAGCGAATTCGAAATCGAACCCCCGGTCACGCAAGTTGGCGTCGCTTTTTTCAGGATCCCATTCGAATATCATAAGATATACGTTCGTATATACAGCATCAAGAACCGAGAGACCCGGTCTTTTGGGATGACAGTGTGGGTGTTGGGTGGGCGATCCCATGGCCGCAGGAGACCTCAGGGTGCATCTTTTCCGAGGACGGAATTAGACGCTCTCTCCAGTGATCAGCTGATCCACCGCCGACGCTGAGATCCCTCGCTCCAAACACTCTCCGATGGGGAAGAACCGATGACCGACCCGGGTACCAACATCGCATCGAGGATCGCTTCGCTCCTCCTGCCCCTTTTGCTTTTGGTGACCTTCCCCGTGGGGTCCGTCGCTCAAGTCGTGGGACCTCCTCGCGGCACCCTCGTGGTCAGAGGAGGCGGGGAAACAACCAGCCACATCGTCGACCGATTCATCGAGTTGGCGGGCGGACCCGATGCACCCATCGTCGTGATCCCCACCTCCGGGCGAAACGATGAGGACTATCATGAGTATTGCCCCTGCCTCAAGCGCTTTCGAGATGCCGGAGCGAGGAACCTATCGGTCCTTCACACGCGGGATCGGGATGTGGCCAACAGCGATGCCTTCGCGGGCCCGCTTCGGGAGGCCCGGGGGGTCTGGTTCATGGGTGGAAGCCACTGGCTCCACACCGACGCCTACCTGAACACCAAGGTCCACGACGAGCTCCTGGCCCTCCTGGATCGAGGTGGGGTGATCGGGGGAGGTTCGGCGGGGGCCCACATTCAGGGCGAGATCATGAATGTGAGCCGGACGCCGGAGCGAGAGTTCTCGGAGCGTACGGTGCCGGAAGAGGACTGGCGCCGAGGATTCGGGTTCCTGCGCGGCGTCATCATCGACGTGCATGTGCTGGCCAGGAACCGGCAGTTCGACCTGATCGGCATGCTTGAGGAATATCCCGGCAAACTCGGCATCGGGATCGACGAGAATACCGCCATCGTGGTCCGAGGGGATGCGTTCGAAGTCATCGGCACCAGCTATGTCACCATCCACGATGACCAGCGGCTCATTCCCCCCGATCCTCCCGAGACATTCCGGACGGTAGGCGGCTCCTTCTACTTCCTGAGGCCTGGGGATACCTACGACCTGGTGACACGGGAGGCGGCCAGGCCGGGCAGGACTACGAGGCCCATCGAACGGGTGGGGCCGAGGGGGGGAGGGGATTAAGCAAAGGGGGGCAGAAGGATTGAGCTCGAGGCGGCCCAGGGGGGTGGAATTGGGGCCTGGCCCAGCTCGGACGGCATTGCCGACCCGCCACCTTTGTCTTCCTCAGGAAAAATCTTCTATCTGGTCCGTAAACCGGCCCTTCATTAGCTTCCACTTTTCCGAGTCCCATCCAACATCCACAGCCATCGATTCCAAGACGTGCCTCCGGGGTTTCCGGAGTGCGAAAGGTCATGTCCGGGGCATCCATGAGCAAAGCCCGCGCTCTCCTATCCGAGCTTCGCCGTCGGAAGGTCGTGCACACCTTCGTTGTCTACCTGGCCCTGGCCTGGGCCGGGATCGAGGGCGTCACCACCCTGGGTCCCCTCTTCGGGGTTCCGGAATGGCTGGTGCGCCTCCTGGTAGTGGTGATCCTTCTGGGGCTTCCGGTGGCCGTTTCTATCTCCTGGATGTTCGACTTCACCCCCCAGGGACTTCGGCCCGACGCCGGACCTCCCGGCACCCATACACAGGGCAGTGCACCGGGAGTTGGCGCCACCTCCGGACCGTCGAGCGCTCCTACGGTCGATCGCCGCACTTCGAAGAGGTGTTCGCGCTCTACCGGACGGCCCTCCTCCCCGAGCGCCGGTTCGCGGACCTCACCATCGGCCTCGCCGAGGCGG
>CBDUAX010000416.1:0-4744 GCA_965365235.1 uncultured bacterium | reverse complement strand
GATCTTCTCGGACCCCCGGAGCACCTTCAGGGCCGAAAGCGCGTCCTCAAGCACTTCCCCCTCCAACCCCAGCTCTGTCGGGAGGGAGCTCCCGAACACCCGGGTCCGCTTGTCGTATCTCAGGACCGCGATCCCCTGGGAAGCCAGGCCCCAGGCCAGGTCCCGAAACGGCCGATTCCCTCCGATGGTCTCGTCTCGATCATTTGGACCCGAGCCGTGGACCAACACTACCCCGGGGAATGGACCCTCCCCGGTCGGAAGAGTGATCACGCCGGGAAGCTCCCACGGCTCCACTCCCACCGTCACCTCGACCTCCGAGAAGGTCGTCTCATCCACATAGGGGGGGGCTTCATAGGGTGCGGGTTCAGGCGGAACGATGAAGAAGCCGGAAACCTGGAGGTCATGGGTCAGAACGATGCGGAGCACTACCGATGCGTTCTCGAAGACCGCATTGAGGTTGGCTCGGTGGTAGGTCTGTACCTCATCCACAGTTCCGGGCTCGACGGTCCTCAGAGCGCCCAACTGGGCAAGGATCTGGGCCCAAAGAGGTTCGAGTTGGGCCGCCCCCATGGACCCTTCAGGAACGGCGGGATCCACCCGGTTCGCCGCCCCACGGAAGTCTCCGGCCTCCAACAGTGCCACCCACTCCAGCGCGGCGCGGTTCCACCGATCAGCCTGTAGGGCCGAGTCCTGAGCGTTCAGCGGAATTGGAAGCAGCATGGCGAAAACCCAAAGGCCAGAGGTGGCTGGAAGGAATCTGAATCTTGCCGTCATAGCTCCTCACCTGAGCAGTTTCGAGGGTCGGGTCACGATTTCTTTTGTGCCTACGATTGATCGTGTCCATTCCTTCCAGAGAAAGAAAGCGCCCCAGGTCTAGATACCACCTACCGGACCACCGAGCCTGGGCTGTACCCAGCCACCCGACCGAACCAGCGGTGGGGGCCGGGCCGTACCACAGGGTCGCCTTCGCCGTTGCCCGGCGCCGAAGCCCGACCTCACAGCCGCACCCACTTGCCTCGAGAACCGGAGTCGCCCCTTGGCCGAAGGTCGTTCGAACGGGAGTGTGAACCACCTGGCCATTGCCCTGGGCCTCCTCCTGGGACTGGGCCTCGGCCTTTCAGCTTCGGCCACGGGGTCCGCCACCCTGATCTCCATCGCTGTGGCGTTCAGGCCCATCGGTGCAGCCTTCGTCAATGCCATCCAGATGGTGGTGATCCCCCTGGTCATGGTCACGGTATTCCTGGGAGTGGGGAAGCTCGGAGACCTGCGGAAGCTGGGGAAGATCGGTGGGCTATCCCTGGGGTTGGTGTGGTTGAGCTACTTCCCAGCCATCGCTCTCGGGATCCTGGGTATGAAGGTGGGCCTTCGTTTCTCCCCCGACGTGACCCTCCCCGTGACCGAAGGGGCGACCGCCCCGGAGTTGCCGGGATTCCTGGACTTCGTGGTCGGTTTGATCCCACGGAACCCCTTCGAGGCAGCGGCGAACGGGTCCCTCCTTCCCCTCCTGGTATTCACTATCCTGCTGGCGGCAGCCACCATCCCACTGGCTTCCGAAGGGAAGGAACAGCTCTTCAGCTTGGCCAAAACCCTCGGGGACGCCCTCATCCAGTTGGTCCATTGGATCCTCTGGACGGCGCCCCTTGGCGTGTTCGCACTGGCTGCGCCCCTCACGGCCGAAGCTGGGTGGACCATGCTTCAGAGCCTGGCCGTTTTCATCGTCACCGTCATTATTCTAGCGTTTCTTCAGTGGACCCTCGTCTACCTTCCCGCCATGTGGTTCCTGGGGAGGATCAGCCCGCTGGAGTTTCATAAGGCCACACTGGGCACGACGGCCATCGGCTTCGGGACCACCAGCTCCATGGCCTCCCTCCCGGTGATGTTGGAAGAGGCCGAAGACAACCTGGGCTTGTCGGAGGAAGTCTACCCCCTGGTGCTCTCTCTCCTGGCCGCGCTCAACAAGGCCGGAAGTGCACTATTCCAAGCAGCATCCGTGGTCTTTCTGGCCCACCTCTACGACGTCGCACTTCCAGCCTCTGCCATCGGTGGCCTTTTCGTGGCGGTCTTCCTGGTGGCACTGACGGTGGCTCCCGTCCCCAGCGCATCGGTGGTGACGTTGGCTCCGGCCCTGGATACGGTGGGGGTGCCTTTTGCAGGACTGGCGATCCTGTTTGGGGTCGATCGGCTCCCAGACATGTTCCGGTCGGCAGTGAACATGACCAGCCACATGGTTTGGGCCGTGGTTGTGGAGAGGCTGAGTATGGGGGAAAGGGGACCGACGCCTGAATCGGGGGACGTGGGCTAGGGACGGCACCCTCCGGAGCCGGTGGGCCCCGGAGGGGTTGTTCCTGTCTGTCCCCGAGGGGGACATCCCGCCCCAACATGATGTCCCCTTTTGTCACGACCGGGGGTGGCTCCGGCGGGGATCCGGAGTCGGTGAAGGTCAGTAGATGTCGACGAAGATCTCGCCGTCCTGGTTCACCCAGCCCCGATACATGCCCTGGGTGTTGAAGGGCATGGCGATCTGGCCGTTCTTGTCCATGGCGACAACACCCCCGAGCCCCCTGCGCTGGCTCTCCAGTGTCTCCAAGATCACCCGGCCCGCAGCTTCCGGAAGAGACTCCCCCAGGTAGGCCATCCGAGCTTCGATGTCATGGGCTACTGCATTCCGGATGAAGTACTCTCCCCACCCCGTGCAGGAAACACCACAATTGGACCCGGCGTAGGTTCCGGAACCGATGACCGGAGAATCCCCGATCCGCCCCCATTTTTTGTTCGCCGACCCGCCGGTGGAGGTCCCGGCCACCAGCATCCCAGCCGCATCAAGGGCTACCGCGCCGACCGTCCCGGACTTCTCCCGAAGCTCCGGTGGGGGGACGGCCCCGGCTGCCAGGGCCTGGGCCTCTTCGGAATCCACGGTGTTGGGTGTGTCGGACCCCGACGCCTCACGAGTCTTGGCCGCCTGGAGATCGCTCCACCTTCGCTCGGTGAAGAAGTAGTCCTCAGGCATGGCACCCATTCCCATCTGCCGGGCGAACTCCTCCGCACCCACCCCGGAAAGCATCACATGTGGGCAATCCTCCATGACGTGACGGGCCAGGCGGATGGGGTGCCGGACATCCCCTACACCGGCCACGGCTCCGGCAGCCAGGGTGTTGCCCACCATGATGGAGGCATCCATGGAAATGGCTCCGTCGGTCGTGTAGTTGGAGCCCCTGCCCGCATTGAAAAGGTCTGAGTCCTCCATGACTTTTATGGACTCAACTACCCCGTCCACTGCCGATCCTCCGTCCCGCATGGCATCGAAACCCGCGGAGATGGATCCGTGAAGGACTTCGAGATACGCCCCTTCCAACTCCTCGGTCATCTCCTCCCGAGAAAGCACGCCCACCCCTCCGTGAATTACCAGACCCCACTCCACCTTGGGGCACTCTTTTTCTGGAAGGCTCATCGTAGCTCCCGTCGTCATCCAAGACATCCTGTTTGGCGTCTATTGGGTGCCGCCGGAGCGGCGGAACCCTCATCCCTTCAGCAGACCCCGTACCTGAGCCGTGCAGACCACACGGCCTTGGCCTCGGTACGCCTCATGGTTGGACTCGATCCTCTTCTGGTCGTACCGGTAGTTGACCATGATTCCTTCGGATTGATCCAGGCCCCTCTTCGACAGGTCACCGGCCCAATTCAGCCGCTCGATCCCGGCGCCGTTGCTCAGATGGAAGTGGGCCACGGGGTCCCGCGCCCCACCGCCTGCCCGCTTCTCCCCTGTCAGATACAATGCCGCCAGCCTCATCAGGACCGGGCGCACCGCCTTTTCAATCGAGGCGTCCTCTTTCCACAGGTGGCCGCCGACAACCTCGGCCAGCCACGGCCCAACATCAACGTCCCCCCGGAGCCTCCTGAGTCGCTTCTCCTCCTGGGGAAGAAACTGAATCGAAGGGTCCGAGAAGGCGTCGACGGCCCAGCGACGGAACCCAGGGAGGGGAGAGAGGGTGGAGAAGGTCCTGAGGCCTGGGAATTCTCGGACCAACTCGTCCACCACTCTCTTGATCAGGAATCCACCGAAGCTCACCCCGGCGAGTCCTCGCTGGGCATTGGAGATGGAATAGAAGATGGCCGTGTTCGCCGACGCCGGGTCCTGTGCAGGAGCTGCTGGATCCAGGAGTTCCTGGATGTTGCCCGAGAGTTCCTTCACCAACGCAACTTCGACGAAGATGAGGGGCTCGTCTGGCATACGGGGATGAAAGAAGGCGAAGTACCTGCGATCGTAGTCCAGCCGGTCCTTTAGATCCTCCCAGCTCTCCACCGGGTGCACCGCCTCATACGCCATGAATTTCTCGAGGAGTGCGCCTGAGGCGGTGTTCCAGGAGATCCTTCGAAGCTCGAGGAAATCCACATCGAACCAGGCGGTCAGGAGAGCCTTGAGATCATCATCCAGGGAGGCGAGAACCGGACTCTTCTTGGCCAGGGGGAGGAGGTCGGCCCGGAGGTCGATCAGGAACTTCACACCCTGCGGAAGTGCGTTGAAACGGGTGAGGATTCGGGCTCGAGGACTCACCAGAGCTTCTCTCAGGCCACGGCGGGCCTCCCGCTTCTCCTCACGGGTTTTGGCCCTCTTCAACTCGGAAACGGCCCTGAACAGATCGTCTTCCTCTAGGTCGAATTCCTCGGCGAGGAGAGTCAAGAAGCGGGCGCGACCCTTTTCGTTCAGGTCCAGGTAGGCTCTCCCCAGAGCGGCAGCCTGGGTTCG
>CBDUAX010000415.1:0-4749 GCA_965365235.1 uncultured bacterium | reverse complement strand
ACTTCTTCGACATGGCCAACATCCGGGAGCACTGCTCCTGGGTCCACTCCAAGCAAAAGGAAGAGGCTACGCAGAAGGCGAAGGACATCATCAGGATGTCCGTCGCACGGACCGTGGGGCTGGAGCCTCTGGATGAGTTTGAGTTGCCGGTGAACAAGGCGGCCCTGGTGGTCGGGGGTGGGGTGGCGGGGATGAACAGCGCCCTCAGTCTGGCCAACCAGGGCTTCGAGGTCCACCTGGTGGAAAAGGAAGAGGAGCTGGGAGGCATGGCCCGGCGCATCCGGACCACCCTCGAAGGTGTGGACGTCCAGGAGTACGTGAAGGGCCTCATCCGAAAGGTCTACCAGCACCAGCTCGTTCACGTCTACCACGGGGCCAACATCACCGACGCTTCGGGGTTCGTAGGCAACTTCGTCACCACGGTGGAAGCCGAGGGCCAGACCAGGGCCATCCACCACGGTGCCACCATCCTGGCCACGGGAGCCGAGGAGCACAGACCCACCGAGTTCCTGTACGGCGAGGATGACCGGGTCTGCACCCAGCTCGAGCTGGAGGAGCGGATCGCCGAGGGGGATGTCGAGCTGGAAGAGGCCAGGAGCCTGGTGATGATCCAGTGCGTGGGCTGCCGGCAGGAGGGCCGTGACTACTGCGCCCGCATCTGTTGCAGCCAAGCCATCAAGAACGCCCTGGCCCTCAAGGCCCGAAAGCCCGAGATGGATATCTACGTCCTCTACCGGGACATGCGGACCTACGGCTTCAAGGAGGACTACTACCTGGAGGCGGCGGCCAAGGGTGTGCGCTTCGTGCACTGGGAGCCGGAGGGCAGGCCCCAGGTGGAGCCCGGCAAAGACGAAACGGGCCAGCCCGTTCTCCAGGTGAGCCTCCCCAACGCCATCCTCGGCCAACATCTGATCCTGGACGCCGACCAGGTGGTTCTCTCAGCGGCTGCGGTACCCTCCCAGGGCAACCCGGAGATCGCCCGGCTCTTCAAGGTACCGGTGAATCCGGACGGCTTCTTCCAGGAAGCCCACGTGAAGCTCCGGCCGGTGGACTTCGGCGCCGACGGCATCTTCATGTGCGGGGCCAATCACTATCCCAAGCACCTCTCGGAGGCGGTTAGCCAGGCCTACGGCGCCGCCGGGCGGGCGGTGACGCTCCTCTCTCACGAGACGGTCACGGCCTCGGGCTCCGTCTGCGGAGTCGAGGATCCTGCCTGCATCGCCTGCGGAGCCTGCATCGACGTCTGCAGCTACGACGCTATCCACTGGGGTGGGACGAAGGCGGCCAAAAAAGCCGAGGTCAACCCAGCCCTCTGCAAGGGGGACGGCCTCTGCTGCTCCGTCTGCCCCACCGACGCCATCATCCTGAGGCACTACACCAACGAGGAGGTTTTCAACCAGATCGACGCGGCCCTATCGGAGTCGTGGAGCTCGTGAGCGTGTGTGGACGCGGATCGCCCCATCCTGGCAGGCGTTCCCTCATGACGCCCCTCGCTCCACTTCCCCTCCCCTCTTCTAAAGAAAGGAGGTAGAGACATGGCAGGACTCGGGCATACGCCGAGGATCGTCGCATTCCTCTGCAACTGGTGAGCGTATTCCGCTGCGGACCTCTCTGGCGTGACCAGACAAAGCTATGCACCGGAAATCCGAATCATCCGCCTGATGTGCACTGGGCGGGTGGACCTGGCCTTTGTACTCCGAGCCTTCCAGAAGGGGGCGGACGGGGTGATCGTCGGAGGCTGCTGGCTGGGCGAATGCCACTACGTCACCGAGGGGAACTACTATGCCCTGAACATGATGCACCTGGCCAAGCGGCTCCTGGAGCATGCCGGGGTGGATCCCGAGCGCCTGCGGATCGAGTGGATCTCTTCTTCGGAAGGGGTTCGGTTCGCCGAGGTCATGAATGATTTCACCGGGAAGCTGAGGGAGTTGGGGCCCATTGGGAACGGTGGCGGGCCGGACGGCGAGGAGCTCCAGTCCAGGTTGGAGGAGGTCCGGAAGCTCATCCCCTACATCAAGATCCAGAAGAAGGAAAAGCTGGCCCGGCGCCTCGAGAACGAAGGGGAGTACGACCAGTTCTACACCAGGGACGAGATCGAGGAGCTCCTACGTGAGGCTGTCTCCTACTACGTGGATCCGGAGAAGTGCCAAGCGTGCATGATCTGCGCCCGGAAGTGCCCAGTGCACGGGATCGAAGGCGGCAAGGGCCTGATCCACGTCATCGACCAGGAACTCTGCATCAGGTGCGGGAGCTGCTTCGACGCCTGCCCCGAGAAGTTCGATGCGGTAAAGATCATCACCGGCGAGCAGCCCGTGCCGCCTCCCGTCCCAGAGAAAGAGAGGGTTGTGGTGAGGAAGGGGAAAGGGTAGGGGCTGCGCCAGTCGCCCGAACCAAGGAGCTCTCGACCAAACCTCCGGCCCCTGACCTCTCCGGCCCCTCGCTCGTAAACCCACCCTCCCCCATGCCGTTCTTGACCCCTCCCGCCCGCCACCTCCACCTTCCGACAGCAGCCTCTGGGGCCGAAGGGTCCTTCTTTTTCTTTCCTTCGCGACCTCGAGGATACTGCGCCCCGGGGCCCGTACATCAGCTAGAATTCATCTGCCAGAGAAAGGAAACCCGAGTGGATCTTCGAGCGCGTCCGGCTCTGGCCACCGCCGCAAAAGCCCTGGTGGCCGCCACCTCCCTATGGACGGGGTCGGCCTGCGTGCAACACGACGGCTCCGTCGAGCAAACATCCCCGGGGACCCGCCCTCCCGCAGAGCTCGTGGTGAGCTTCGACGGCCTGGGTGCCGGGTTCGAGGGCCCTCAAGGGCCGGCGCCAGGCCGCAATCCCTCGGACAACAGCTTGGCCGTCGGGCCGGACCACATCGTCCAGACTGTGAATTCCCGGATGGCGATCTTCGACAAAGGGGGCCGGGTCCTCTACGGGGCCGTGCCCACAAATACGGTCTTCCACGGCTTCGGCGGGGCCTGTGAGGCGTCCAATAATGGCGACGCCGTGGTTCGCTACGACCAGCTCGCTGACCGATGGCTGGTGGTCATGCCCCTCTTCCGCAGGGCCCCGGCGCGGCCCGACCAACCTGAAATGTGGGAGTCCGGCGAGGCTGTCCACCTGAGTCCCCCGGGCGTTCCCCACCAGCCTGGACCGGCGGCGCCCCTCTTTGTGCCCCCGTACGAGCCTCCCCCCGAGCCCGGGACGCCCCCAGGCGCCCGCACCCGCCCTCCGCCGGAAGAGGGCCCGTACTCCATGTGCTACGCCATCAGCACCAGCTCCGACCCCATGGGATCGTACTACCGCTACGAGTTCATGCGCCCGCTTTTTCCGGATTATCCCCGGCCGGCCGTTTGGCCTGACGGGTACTACGTACCTACCAGCACCGGTGACGACGTCATCCAGAAGCACGCCTGCGTGGTGGATCGGGCCGCCATGCTCAGGGGAGAATCCGCCACGGAGCAGTGCATCATCGTGGCCGACGTGAACTTCCTGAACAACGCCGACCTGGACGGCCACAGACTGCCTCCCCCGGGTGCGCCCAACCCCGTCATGGCCGCCGGTGGCACCCAGCTCCGGGGGGATTTCCAGGACGATGGGATCTACCTCTGGCAGTTCCACGTGGACTGGGACGACCCGGGCCGCACGGTGCTGTCCGGTCCAGAAAAGATCGTCGTGGCCCCGTACCACTACCTGTGCGACGGCCAGCTGACGAACTGCGTGCGGCAACCCGGAACCGACAGGCACCTGGACTCCCAGGGGGACAAAATCATGTCTCGCCTGGTCTACCGGAACATCGAAGGCCGTGAGTCCATCGTCGCTGTGCACTCCGTGGTAACCGAGGTGGGGGCGGGTGGAGTCCGCTGGTATGAGTTCAACGTGGACCCGGATCGCAGCGTGAGCCTCCGACAACAGGGCACGTACGCCCCCGACGGCTTCTATCGTTGGATGGCGAGTCCGGCCATCGATAGAGAGGGGAACATCGGCATCGGCTACTCGTTCGGTGGCACGCCCCACTATCCTGGGCAGCGCTTCGCAGCCCGCCTCGCAGGTGACCCCCTCGGCGTACTGACACTCAGGGAAACCGTTTTGGTGGAGGGTGCGGCCTCCCAGACCAACACGCTCCGGTGGGAGGACTACACACAAACGGCCATGGATCCCTCGGACGACTGCACGATCTGGTACGTAGGGGATTTCCTGAAGGCAAAAGCGGAGAGCTACTCGACCCGGATCGGGGCGTTCAGACTCCCCGGGTGCACGGGGACAGCCGCCCGGTAGGGCGCCCAGAGGAAGGAGGGCGGTGCGGGTGCGGCAACCACCGTCCTTATCGAGTCGGGAAAGCCCTAATCGCCACTCCGTCGGATCAGGTGGGCGGCCCGGGCCGGGAAGCTCGCTCGGACCGTCCGGCCGGCTTCGAGGGCCATGTCCCGAAAGCTCGCACGGCCCACCACGGCCACCACTGGCACACCACCGTCGATCTCCACTCGAAAGTGAGATTCGGCCGGTACGATTCTCGTCACACGGCCAGTGACGACATTGCAGCCATCGGCGAGGCCAGGACTCCCGGGGTCATGAAGATCGATCTCTTCGGGTCGCACGGCGACATAGACGTCCTGCCCGGCCTCCCAATCCCCATCTGCTTCGACACAGACGTCACCGCAATCTACCCGAACCCGCCCCTTCTGGACCTCGGTGACACGCCCCGGGATCAGGGTGTCAATACCGACGAACCGAGCCACTTCGGCCCGCTCGGGGCG
>CBDUAX010000414.1:0-4753 GCA_965365235.1 uncultured bacterium | reverse complement strand
TCACGGAGGAACCGTTCCTTCCCCAAGACGGCCGAGACCTCCGGCCGGAGGACCTTGATGGCGACCCGCCGGTGGTGCTTGAGGTCCTCGGCCAGGAAGACCAGAGCCATGCCTCCCGCGCCGAGCTGTCGCTCGACGCGGTAGCGTCCCTCCAGCGCTTCCTTGAGACGGCCGAGGGTATCCATGGGTTCTCAGAACCTCTTTCGATAATCCAGGGGGGGATCTCGATCCCCGATGAGGGCATCGTAGACGAAGTCGGGTCCCACCCGGGCAGAATGTTCTTCAGTGGCCTCCGCCACCAGGGCGGGATTGGTGAAGATCTCCACGGCGGTCAGGCCCAGGGTCTTGGCGGCGACCAACATTCCTTTGGTGCCGATGCTCATTCCCCCGGCGGCCACGGCCTGCCAGGAGTGGGCTGGAGTGCCGGGGACCCAGGTGGCGGTCCGGAGTCCGGCCGTGGGTACCATCCAGCTCACGTCGGCCACATCGGTAGACCCCATCCCGCCCCGGTCGTAGTCGAACGGCTTGACCTCCGAGGCGGAGGCCAGTGGGGGAGCATCATCGGGGAAGGTGGCGCGGAGAAGCTCGGCGAACCGCCGTTCTTCCGCGTTGTACTCGACCCCACCCACCTCTTTCAGGTTCTCCCACATCACCCGCTGGAGGGTCTCGTTGGGCAGGAGATTGTAGAGCCCGTGGATCACCTCGTATTCCATTTCGGTGCCGGTACCCAACGCTGCGCCCTCGGCGGCGTCCACGACGCGTTCGAAGAGTTCCCGAACGGTCTGGGGCTCTGGATTACGGACGTAGTAGAAGACCTCTGCGAAATCGGGGATGACGTTCGGGGCTTCTCCGCCGGCGGTGATGACGTAGTGGAGGCGGGTTTCCTGGGGCACGTGCTCCCGCATGAGGTTCACCATGTGATTCATGGCCTCCACCCCATCCAGCGCCGAGCGACCCCTGTCCGGTGCCGCCGCCGCGTGAGCCGAGATTCCACGGAAGCGGAATTTGGCCGACTTGTTCGCCAGGGAGGTGGAGGGGACAGCACTGTTATGGTCTCCAGCGTGCCAATGGAGGACCACGTCGACGTCCTCGAAGAGTCCCTCCCTGACCATGTAGACCTTTCCGGCTCCGCCCTCCTCGGCGGGGGTTCCGTAAAGGCGAATTGTCCCCGGGGTTCCGGTGGCTTCGAGCCACTCTTTGGTGGCCAAAGCCGCACCGGTGCTCCCCGCTCCGAACAGGTGATGCCCGCAAGCGTGGCCGGCGCCCTTCTCCGGGAGGGGGGCCCGTTCAGGGGAAACATCCTGGGTGATCCCGGGCAGGGCATCGAACTCGGCCAGGATCCCGATGACGGGACTACCCGAACCCCATTCCGCCACGAAGGCCGTGGGAATGCCGGCCACGCCGGCCTCGACGGAGAACCCCGCTCCACGCAGCTCCTCCTGAAGGAGGGCAGAACTTTGTACCTCCTGGTAGCCCACTTCGGCAAGATCCCAGATCTCCAAGGCAACCTGCCCCAGGCGTTCCGCTCTGGCTTCCACCAGCGTTTCGATGGAAGGGCCCCGGTCCTGGGCCGATGCCCGGGTCGAGGGGAGAAGGGGGATCAGGCCCAGGGCGAGAATCACTGAGCAAGTCCAACTGCGTGTCATGCGGTCCTCCTCGAGAAGAAAAATTCCGTTGCTGTCCTACTCCCCCGGCCTCAACCAGCGGGGTGCCCCAACCACCTCCCGGGGGCGGCGTCTGCCACCGCCTCCCCTCCTTCGAAAACCACCTCTCCGTTCACGATGACGAAGGGGATACCCGCCGAGCGCTGGTCCGGGTTCGCGTAGGTAGCCCGCTCCTGAACCGTCGCTGGATCGAAGATCGTGATGTCAGCGTCCATCCCTGCCTGGAGGCGCCCCTTTCGGGCCATGAGGGGCATGGCCTTTTCCAGCCTCTGAGCAGGGAGAAGAGTGATACGTTTCAGCCCCTCCAGCCAGCCCACCACCTCCTGGTCCCTCACGTACCGTCCCAGAAAGCGGGCAAATGTCCCTACGCTCCGGGGGTGTCCCGTTCCGTTTTCCAGCCCGCCGCCGTCGGAGCTGATGATCCCCAGGGGGCTTCGGATTCCCATGAGGATTTCCTCCTCCGGGATGAACTCGGTCTGGATGTCCAGACGGTTGGGTCGGGCCCGGAGTTCTCGAAAGCGTTCCCGGGTGAGTCGCTCCTGGGTTTCGGCCACATAGATGTCCGAATAGTCCACGCCGCCAAAGCGAGCCTGCCATCCTTCGTCGTACAGCGCCGACTGGAGCCAGGTCTGGTTCCGGGTCCAGACGTGGAAGTCGAATCCAACATCTACTCCCCGGGCGGCGGCACCTTCGATGAGAGCGATGGACAGAGGGGCGGAGCCCACGGTGGAGGAGATGAGATGGATGAGTTGGGCCTGGGCTCCGGTAGCGGCAGCCATGGCGATGACCTCCATGGTGGCCAGGCTCATGGTGAGGGGGAATACGTTCCCTTTGTACCGTGCGTGAAGGGCCACCATCCCCCCTTCCTCCCCCGCCACCTCGAACATGGCGAAGGTCTCCTCGTACGAGGCTCCAGGGGAGTAGTTGAGCCCGAACCCCACCCCCACGGCTCCATCTCGGATGGCTTGCCGGGCCAACGCCTTCATGACGGGGATCTGCTCGGGTAGGGCCGGTTCATAGAGATCCGTTGCCCCTGCGGCGGCTCGAACGCTTCGGTGGCTGACCGTGGCAGCGTAGTTCACCGCAGGCCCGGCGGCCTCCTGTTCCCGGATGTATCCCGCCACATCCAGGGGCCCGCCGTGGAGGCCGATGGCGGTGGTGACTCCGTCGGCGGCCTTGTCGAGATGGGCTTTCCGTGACGGTTGGATACTGGAGAGGATGTCGATGAAGCCAGGGGCCACGAAGAGTCCGGCGGCGTCGATGGTCCGCCGGCCCACAATCCCCTCCGTCGTGATGACGGCGATCCGGTCTCCCCGGATCCCTACGTTGGCCACCTCGTCCCTTCCCGTCTCGGGGTCAAAGACCCGTCCGTCCAGAATGACGAGGTCATAGGGGTCCTCTTCAGGGACGGGGCCGGAGCATGTGGAAACAAAAAGGAGAAGGGAAAGCCCCAGGAGAGATCGGAGAAAGAGGCGGGGGTAGGGGAGGGAGCTCCCAGCTTGGCCTGGCATCACGGTTCCTTTCCTCTACCGGGGAATCACGGGGAGCAGGATGTGGCTGGCTCGGTCCGGGCTCCGTGCCACCTCCCACTCCGGCATTCCCTCCGCCGGAATCCGGGCGAAGGTGTCGGCGTCGGCGCCGCCGATGGCGATACGGATCCGGTGCCCTTTTCTGAAGAGCACCGACGTGGGGTGGAGTCCGAAGGTCACCTCCGCCATCTCTCCCGGGATCATGGGTGCCGCATCGGCCTCCTTGAAGGAGTGGTAGGGGACCGGGGTCACGAAGGGCGGCTCCTCCTGGGAGACCTTTCGGTGGAGGAGTCGGATCTGGCCTTCCCCGATATAGAGGACGCGGCCATCGGGGGTGACATCCTCCAGGTAGACGAAGACGGCGCCATCGTCGTGGGTGGAGCTCATGTGCAGCGTCACGACCGGGTGCCCCGTCACCTCCAGATCCTCATCCAGGGGGGGCGACGTATAGGTCAGGAGCTTGGCGTCTGAACCGGCCCGGTCCGGATAGACCACGTCCCCGGCGCCATTGTTCGTGGCCCATCGATTCCGGGTGCCGGTGGTGTGGGTGAAGTCGACACGGTACCGGTCGGCCCCTGAAGAGAGGGGCGCCTCGGCCGAAAGCCCTCCGTCCTCCTTGAAATACCAGGGAACCATCTCGGTCTCCGGCAGCGGCCACTGGCTGGTTCGCTTCCAGACTTCTTCACCCATGGTTTTGAAGATCAACTCCTTCGTGTGGCTCCTCCGGTCCTGGGCCACTTCCCCGACTCCGGCTGGGTCGGATGGCGCTTCACCGAGATACGCCTCGTAGAAACAGAGGTCTTCCAGGAGCCCCAGCTCCGGGGAAGGATCGACGGGATGCTCCACGGGGTGGAAGGGATCCGTATCCTGCCGGGCGCCGTGGCTCCAGGCGGCGATGATGGCTCGCTGGGGGTTCGAGAGGGTCATGAATCGGTGGAGGACGCCCTGGGCCGTTCCCGCATCCGTCCAACTGGCCCAGGAGTAGATGGCCGAGGCTGACCGCTCCACCTCCTGCACGTGGGAATGGATGCCCCACCAGTCCATGGATACCCCGTCCCAGAGGGGCATGCCCTCGTCTTTGTAGGTGAGCCCCTTCATGGATTCGTACACCGAGGGCACGTGTCGCCGGGCCTCCACCGCGGCCGCTACCAGGCTCCCGTCGGTGTCCTCATCCACTGGCTTCACGCCCACCGGAGGTCCAAATCCCCGGCTTCGGGGCGTGTTCAGGTCCATCTCCTTCACCCTCCCACCCCAGTTTGATCCCATGTAGGCGTTGGGGACGCCCCCGGGGAAGTAGAGATCGGTGTAGGGATCGTAGTCGGGGAACCGGGAGATTCCGGCTTTGAATGCCGTGTGGTTCCGTTCCGCGAACCAGTCGTTGGTGTTGGCCGTGTAGGAGCTTCCCCACCCGCCGATGGTTCCATCGGACCAGGGCTGGGCCACGATCCAGTCCATGACCTCGGAGAAGTCCAGCGTCTCGTCCCGGGCCCGGTGGTGGGGCCACACCCCGAAGGAGGCTCCGGTACCCCTGGAATCTCCCCAGACGACGGCGTACCCATG
>CBDUAX010000413.1:0-4753 GCA_965365235.1 uncultured bacterium | reverse complement strand
AGCCTCGCCCTCGAGGGCCTTCAGGGCCTCGATCAGTGACTCGTTCCCGGTCATTGTCCCTTGGTATCCCCTTCCTAGATTCTCCGCTGGTACACTGCTCGATCAGCGATCCTCAGACCCGCGATCCCGGCCGGTGGAAAGACCCGCTAACCTAAGGCAAAGGGCCTCACGACGGAATCGTGAAGCCCTCTGCCGAAACGGTTGCCAGATTGAGGTCAGCTGACTTGCGTCAGGCCCTCCTTGGCCCGTTCGGCCAAGCTGCTAAAGGCATCCGGGTCCCGCACCGCCAAATCTGCCAAAGCCTTTCGGTCCAACTCGACTCCAGAGCGCTTGAGCCCGTTCATGAATCTGGAGTAGCTGAGATCATGTTGGCGGGCAGCGGCATTGATTCGCGTGATCCAGAGTGCACGGAAGGTCCGCTTCTTCTTCTTCCGGTCCCGGTATGCGTGTTCCCACCCCTTCTCCACCGCGTCCTTGGCGGTTTTGTAGAGGTTCTTTCTTCCACCGAAATATCCCTTGGCGGCCTTGAAGATCTTCTTCTTGCGCTTCCTACGGGCGGCGGCATGCGTGGCTCGAGGCATCGTTCTGCTCCTTCGTTATTTGACCAGCAGGCGCTTGACCCGCTTGACGTCTGCCTTCGCGACCAGGGTGCTGGTCCGCAGGCGCCGCTTCCGCTTCCGGTCCTTCTTGGTGAGGATGTGGCTCTTGTACGCTCGCATCCTCTTGATTTTTCCGGATCCAGTCTTCCGCAAACGCTTCGCAGCGGCGCGGTTGGTCTTCATTTTTGGCATAAAAAACTCCTTTAGGGGCGCCCCCCTCTCCTAGGAACGGGCCCAAAGGGCTCAACCCCGGAAGGGGCCCCTCAGGGGCGTTGGCTCCTGACCTTCGTTCTACTTGGCCTTCAGGGGGGCCATGATCATGAACATGACCCTCCCCTCAAAGCTCGGCTCCGACTCAACCTTCCCAACGTCGCTGAGATCCTCCTTCACTCGCTTCAACACCTCGAGTCCAAGCTCAGAGTGGGTGATCTGCCTTCCCCGGAACATCATGGTCAGGCGGACCTTGTTTCCTTCCTCGAGGAATCGCCGCGCATGCCGGGTCTTGAAGTCATAATCGTGATCCTCGATACCCGGCCGGAACTTGACCTCTTTGACCTGGATGTTGTGCTGCTTTTTCCTGGCCTCCCTCGCAGCCCTGGCGGCCTCGTACTTGAACTTCCCGTAATCCATGAGCTTGACCACGGGAGGCCGGGCGTCGGGTGCGACTTCAACCAGGTCCAACCCCGCATCCTCCGCTCGCGTTCGGGCATCGTCGATGGAGACGATCCCCAGCTGCTCACCATCATCACTGATCAGACGAACGGGGCTGATCCGGATCTGGTCGTTGACTCGGACCTTTTGCTCTTTGATGGTCGGAACCTCCGCTTTGCTGTTGACCGGCGCCCCGTCTCACCGAGCCTCCTGGGCAATAAGAAAGGCCCGGAGGAACCGGGCCAGACGCCAGCGGCGGGGAGTAACCCCCGCCCCTTTCTCTGAACCCGGCGGTGCCCGCAACTCGACGGGAACCGGAAGGTGGGGGGATGGCTTCCCCCGCTTCAAATTGTGCCCTAAAAAAAACCCGGAACCCCCCTGGGGTCAAGGGTAAGATCAGTCCGACCGGGTCAGCCGGAACTCCAGGACCTGGCCACCCTGGCTGAAAGTTCCCGTGATGGTCGCGCCGTCCTCGGACATCGTCCCCTGGAACGTGGGGTCACCCGGGACTCCGGCCATTAGAAAGGAGACCTCGTTCCCCTTCACGATCACGTCGGATAGGACAAAGTCCTGGGTTTGCTGAGCCGGAATGCTGATGTCGCCCTTCCATGCCCCTTCCTCGTCCAGGAGGTCAACGTCGATCCCCAATTCCCCGCCGGGTACCACGATGGCCCCTTCCCAGTGCCCTGCAGGGGTGGGTCCGTCCTGAGCGAGAAGCGGCGAGGCGCTCCAGACGAGAGCGAAGAGGAGCACCACAGAAGTCCTGACCAGAAAGTTGAGCATTCGTCTTCCCTTCGTAGGGGTCATCTTCCTTCCGTTCAAATCGCTACGAGGCCGGGGCCCATTTCCTTCAACCCTGGGGGGCAGCGGACCCCCGCTTCCCCAGTGATCTGGATCGGACTTCTTCCACCAGGGCTGCTACGAAGTCTCCACGGTCCATCACCTCCTGCTTCTTCCCCACCCCTCGTTTTCGGACGGCTACTGTTTCAGCCTCTGCCTCACGCTCGCCGATTACGGCCATGTAGGGGACCTTGTTCAATTCCGCATCCCGAATCCGGTATCCCAGCGTCTCACGATCGAACAACTCGGCTCGCAAGCCGACAGAAGCCAGATGATCGACCAGGGCCTGGGCGCTTTCCCGAAAATGTTCCGAGACCGGAAGGACCCTAACTTGCTCGGGTGAAAGCCACAGTGGGAAGTCTCCGGCGTAGTGTTCGATGAGCCCTCCGACGAACCGCTCCATGGACCCCACCAGCACTCTGTGCAACATCACCGGCCGGTGCCCCTCGTTGTCCTCCCCGACATACTCCATGCCAAACCGGTCGGGGAGGTTGAAGTCCAGCTGCACCGTGGGACCCTGCCACTTCCGGCCGATGGCATCGATGAGTTTGAAATCCAGCTTCGGGCCGTAGAACACCCCGCCGCCCTCATCGAGCTCGTAGGATTTCCCCCGGCCTTCCAAAACGCCGGCCAGCATGTTCTGGGCTTCCTCCCACTGGGCATCGGTCCCAAGGGACTTCTCAGGGCGGGTTGCGAGTTCGATGGTGTAGGGGTACCCGAAGACCGCGAGCATCTCGTCCACCAGGTCCAGGAGCCGGCCGATCTCATCCGCCACCTGCTCTTGCGTGCAGAACACGTGGGCGTCGTCCTGTGTGAATCCCCTGACCCGGAGCATGCCGTGGAGGACCCCGCTCCGCTCGTACCGGTAGACCGTCCCGAACTCGGCCATCCGGATCGGCAGGTCGCGGTACGATCGCTGCCGCGATTCATAGATGGCAATATGGCCGGGGCAGTTCATGGGCTTTGGCCGGTACCGGGCGCCATCCACGTCGATGGCCCCAAACATGTCCTCCTGGTAGTTCTCCAGATGGCCGGAGATTTCAAAGAGGCGCTCACTCATGACGTGAGGTGTATAGACCAGGACATACCCGTGCTTGAGGATCAGTTCCTGCTCGAACTTCTCCACCTCGTTCCTCACCACGGCCCCTTTGGGATGCCAGAGAATGAAACCGGCACCCACACGAGGGTCGGTGGAGTATAGGTCCAACTGTTTTCCCAGGACCCGATGATCTCGCTTCTTGGCCTCTTCCAGTCGATGGAGATGGGTCCTGAGGGCCTTCTTGTCGAAAAAGGCGGTGCCGTAAATGCGCTGGAGCATCTGTCGGTTCTCATCCCCTCGCCAGTAGGCCCCAGATGAGGAGAGAAGCTTGTAGTGCTTCAGCTTGCCAGTGGAGGGGACGTGGGGACCTCGGCAGAGGTCCAGGAACCCCCCGTCTCGATAGACTGTGATGAGTTCATCGTCGGAGAACTCTTCAAGCCGTTCCAGCTTCAGGTCGTCGTCGGCGAAAAGGTCACGGGCCTCATCCTTGGTGACGGGACGCCGTTCGAAGGGGAGGTCCGCCTCAATCACCTCGGCCATCTTCTTCTCGATGGCCTCGATGTCTTCCGGCGTAAAGGGTTCCGGGACCTCAAAATCGTAGTAGAACCCGTCGTCGATGGCCGGTCCGAATCCGATGCCTGCCGAGGGAATGAGCTCTCGGACGGCGGTGGCCAGGACGTGGGCCGCCGAATGACGAAGGAGGCCCAGCGCCTCCTCGTCTCGGGCCGTGAGGATCCGGATCCCGACATCGCCTTCGATGGGGAACATGAGATCGACGGTCTCTCCGTCCACGACGGCCCCCAACGCCGCCTTCGCCAACCCCGGACCAATCGCCGCGGCTACGTCTCCGGCCGTGGAGCCGGAGGGGAGATCCAGAACCGTTCCGTCTGGGAGAGTCACTTCGATGTTTCTTCCTTCAGCCATGATTCGAGTCTTTGCTGGAGTGGGTAGGATCGAGGGCGGAGCGATCGATCCGGGACCGCAAAAAGAAGAACGCGGCCCCGGAGATCAGGAGCCGCGCCGCTGGTGTGCTCAAAAAAGCCCTTCGAGATCACACAAGCCGGCGAGCCCCCAACCCGGGAGTCCGGGCGGTGGTGTCGGTGGTTACGGTGCTCTCGAAGAAGTTGTTCATCGTCGGTCTCTTCGGGTTCTTTCTTTCGTTTCCAGGCTAATGCGAAGCGGGCAGAGGGTCAATCCCTCAGGGATTGGTTGAGGAGGAGCGCACTGAAAGACCGGGTCGGTGGTGCGGTCGAGGTGTGGAGGCCGGTTTCAGGGGGAAAGGGAAAACCCCGGCTGACGGAGAGAAATCTCCAGCCAACCGGGGTCCCTTTTTCACGACTTTGTCGTTGTATCCTGCCTAGTACATCCCGCCCATCCCGCCGCCGGGCATTCCACCCGGCATGGCAGGCTCATCCTGGGGCTTCTCGACCACAACAGCCTCGGTGGTCAGAAGGAGCCCAGCGATGGAGGCGGCGTTCTGCAGGGCAGTACGGACCACCTTGGTGGGGTCGATGACGCCAGCCTCCACCAGATCCTCATAGGTGTCGGTCTGAGCGTTGTACCCGAAGGAGGCAGCCTTCGCAGCCCGGACCTTCTCCACAACGATGGAACCCTCAGCGCCCGC
>CBDUAX010000412.1:0-4762 GCA_965365235.1 uncultured bacterium | reverse complement strand
GGCCGAGGGGGTCGCCGACTTCGTCTCCCTCTGCCGCCCCTTGATCTCCGAGCCTGACCTGCCGAACCAGTTCAAACTGGGCTTGAAGGACAAATCCCGCTGTCTGTCGGCCAATAACTGTTGGGCCAGAGAGGCGGGGGAGGGGATCGGATGTAAGTGCCCCCACGACAGGGTAGTCGAAAGGCTGAAGCTTTGAACCCTCTCTGACCCCGCCTCCTCAACCCTTTTCCGCTGGCCATCTCACCAACTTCCATCTATTCTGACCAGACCTTGGTAGAGTGGGTGGCTGGCCCTCTCTCCCGCCCCAAGACAGTGAAGAGGACGCTTGGTTGGACCGAAACACTTCGGTCGGGTCGGAGTGTTTTCTGAATCTCCGTCAGAAGGAGGAAACACCATGTCTGGGAGACTCTTGCAGCTCAACTTCAAGTTCAGCGTCACCGGGGCCGAGTACGAGGAAGCGGTTGCCCCCCTGGTCGATGACTTCGCGGCCTTGGAGGGCCTCATTTGGAAGGTCTGGATGATCGACGAGGAGAATGGGGAAGCAGGGGGCATATATCTCTTCGACGATGAAAGCTCGGTGAAGGGGTATCTTGATGGGCCTCTTGCCGCCGGAGTGATCAGCCACCCTGCACTGAGCGATTTCAGTGTGAAGCAATTCGACGTAATGGGGGACCTGACCAAGGTGACCCGTGGTCCGGTTTGAGGGCATGTTCCGGCTGACAACGCTGCCTTTGTGACTGTTGCCCTCTCCCTCCCCCGAGGCCGGAGAGAGCAACACCGGGTGTTCCATATTGATCCCTTGGGAGAGTCACGTCACCGTTGGCCGAAGGCGATGGAGGCGGCTCGGGTTGACAATTTTGGGGTGCTGAAGCCTCTTTGCTCGTCCGTCATCATCCGCCGAGAGGGAGACGGCCGGTCACGCTGCAAGGCCGGTGGATCTCCAGCGTGAAGGAGCCGGCCATGACCGCGTCCAAAAATCTGCCCCACCTTCTTTTCTTTACCGCGTTTCTGTGCGTGTCCACTGGGTCCTGCGCCTCGCCCGAGTCCGGCGACGAGCGCTTCGACGTCGTGGAAGCCACCATCCCCGAGATGCAGAGCGCCATGGAAAGCGGACGAGTCACCTCACGCGACCTGGTTGAGGCCCACCTTCTACGCATCGCCCTCTATGAAGAGCGCGTGAACGCGGTCATCGCAATAAATCCCAACGTGCTCACGGAGGCGGACCAACTCGACCGGGAGCGTGCCGAAGGGCGGGTGCGCGGCCCGCTCCACGGCATCCCGGTGGCATTGAAGGACAATGTTCACACCACCCACATGCCCACCACCGGGGGTGCGTTGGCCTTCGAGGGGTTCGTCCCTCCGTACGAGGCCACGCTGACCAGGAACCTCCGCGAGGCCGGCGCCATCATCCTCGCGAAAACGGTCATGACCGAGCTCGCAAACTTCATCGGGGCCGGTATGCCTGGGAACTACAGCGCGGTTGGGGGCTTCGGCCTGAACCCGTATGACCCCCGCCGTGATCCCCGGGAGGGCCGAAACGACGGCCGTCCTGTAATGGGAGTCGGTGGCTCCAGCTCCGGCATTGGGACCGCCATGAGTTTCTGGGCGGGGAACGTGGGCACCGAGACCTCGGGCTCCATCCTGTCGCCGGCCAACGCCAATATGTTGGCTGCGGTAAAACCCACGGTGGGACGGGTGAGCCGCTATGGTGTGATCCCAATCACCGCCGACCAGGACATCGCCGGCCCCATGGCCCGTACGGTGACCGACGCGGCCATCCTCCTGGGGGCTCTTGAAGGTGCGGAGCCGGATCCGAACGATACCGCCACCCAACGTTGTGAGCCTCCGCCAAATCGGGACTACACTGCGTTCCTCACCGCCGAGGGGTTGCAGGGGGCCCGCATCGGCATTCCTCGAGCATCGTACTACGATTCGGTTCAGGTGCCTGGGACCGATCGGTTCCGGGGGGGACTGTCAGACGAGGGAAGGGCACTTATGGCCGAGGCCATCCAGATTCTGGAGGCACAGGGAGCGACCATCGTCGACCCCGCCGATATCCCCAGCATCATCGATCCGGATCCTGAGAACAACCTGCTCCTGGGCGGACGGAGCAGTGTCCTCAGCTACGGCATGAAGCGGGACTTCAACGCGTGGCTTGCCAGCCTGGGCGAGTCGGCACCCGTAAAAACGCTCACGGAGTTACGCGAGTGGAACCTGGCCCATGAGCATGCTGGCGCTCTCAAGTACGGCCAGGCACGGCTCGATGGATCCGACGAGATCGATCTGGACGAGGACCGTGCCCGGTACGAGGCGGATCGGGCCCGGGACCTGTTCCTGAACGGGGAGCATGGGATTGACGAAGTGATGACCGAGCTGCAGTTGGACGCGCTACTCTTCCCTGGATCCGGAGGCGCCGGCATCGCGGCCCGACCGGGCTACCCGACGGTGATCGTGCCGTTCGGCTTCATCGAATCTGCCGGCTCGGCGATGCCGGAAGGGGTCGATGCGAAGCCCCGACCCTTCGGCGTGAGCTTCACCGGGATGGCGTGCAGTGAGCCGAGGTTGATCGAGCTGGCCTATTCTTTCGAACAGGCGACGCTGCGCCGGGTCGCACCACCCGGAATGCGGTAGAGATTCCAGCGGGTTTGTCGACCTCGGCCTGAGCCCGGGAGGCCTCAGAGGAAGACCCTGGAGGAGTACTCGAGGTGAACCAGAAGGACCAGGTAGTAGCTGAAGAAGGCGATAAAGAGGGAGGTTACGGCCAACGCATTGTTGCGGTTACGCCACAGGAAGAGTGTACCCAGGGACACCAAGGTGAGCTTCACGAACATGAATGAGAGGCCGCTGGTGTGAACCAGATCGCTCATCATGATGTTCAGCTCTCGGGCGTGAAAGAATTCGACCCAGATCAGGGTGAAAACCCCGTCCAGCAGGTTCAAAACAAGGACCCACTTGGCGATTCCATGAAGCCAGTGGAAGTGCAAGCTGGTGCCAATCGCCAACCTGCCTCCGGTTCCGTTGAGGTTGGGAGGATCGTACACGGGTTACCTCGGCGATAAGTGTCACCCTGGACAATGTGCAGGGATCATGCCCCGGACTCAGGAGGGAACCGTCGATCGGCGTTCTTGCCGGACCGCTCGCACTTGTGCCTTCCACGCCCCATTTTCCTCCCACTCACACTACTCTACCCTGTCGGCCATCGCCTCCTGACTCGAGGGCACCCTATGTCCATGAATGAGGATTCTCCGAAGAGACCCCCCGGCCTCGTCACGGGCCGAATCTGGATCCTTGCAGGGCTGGGGTTACTGCTTGTGGTGTCCGCCGCTGGAGCCCAGGTCCCGGGGGAGTTCACCTCCACCCCGGTTCCCCAGGGGGTGGGTTGGCAGGGGTTCAACGACCGGGCCTTCCTCCTGGGTGCGTTCTTCAACCTGGTCCTTGCCACGGTTCTCGGCGCCATCATCGGTTTCCATCCACGACGGATCCGTACCGCCGACACCCTGGAGGAGATCGAGGCCCCGAAGGTCTCCATCATGTTCGCGGTCATCGGATCCTTGATCGGGATCCTGGTGATGAAGTACGGCCTGGTGGTGGGCTTCGTACTTTTTGGCATCGGTGGGTTGATCCGCTTCCGCACCGTGATGCGTTCGGCACAACCCACGGGACAGGTCATCTTCGCCACCCTCATTGGCCTCACCTGCGGCCTCGACCTTCCTCATGTTGCAGTGCTGGCCAGCGCCTTCGAATTTGTCCTTACCTTCATCCTGGAAGCCCGCATCACCTATCGGGTCGACGTCCGCGGCCTACCCCTGGACCGGTTCGCCGAAGCCGCCGACGCGTACAGGACGGTCCTGGCGGGCCGGGACTACAAGGTGCTGAGCGAAACCAAGCGACCGGAAAAGGGGTTCATCTGCTTCATCTTTCGGAGTTCGGACCGGGATACAAGGGAACACATCGAGCGGCTTTTCGACGAGAATGTCGACGGTTCCCTAAAAGGCTCCCTGGACTGGGAAGTGGATTGATCGACCCGGCTTTCTTTCGAGCATGAGGAGCGACGAATGAGAATCCGGAAGAGGCTCGCTGCGCTGACGACCGAGGGTTGGGTCCTTGGGGCCATCGTGCTGGCCCAACCCGCCTCCACCCAGGAAGCCGGACAGGTGTTGAACCTGAGGGAGCAGGAGATGGTGACGGAAGTCGCCTCCTTCGTGGATCGCACCTGCAGGGAGGACGCCTTCTCCGGAACCGTCCTCTTGGCGAAAGGGGAAGAGGTGCTGTTCACGCACGCCTGCGGCGAGGCCAGCAAACGCTTCCATGTCCTCAACAACATCGACACCAAGTTCAATCTCGGGTCCATGAACAAGATGTTCACCTCCACCGCCATCCTTCAGTTGGTGGAGCGCGGCGTCCTCTCCGTGGAGGACACGCTTTCGAAGTTCCTGGACGAGTCGTGGCTACCCCGGTCGGTGACAGACCGAGTCACCATCCATCATCTCCTCACCCATACCTCGGGCCTCGGCAGCTACTTCAATCGGGAGTACTGGAACAGCTCCCGGGAGCTGTTCCGAGCGCTGGACGACTATAAGCCTCTGATCCAGGGCGAGACCCCGGCCTTCGAGCCCGGCAGTGCTTACCAGTACAGCAACACCGGCATGTTCCTGTTGGGGGTGGTCATCGAGAGCGCCACCGGCACCGACTACTTCAACCACATTCGGGAGCATATCTACGGCCCGGCGGGCATGGTCGATTCAGATTGCTACGACATGGA
>CBDUAX010000411.1:0-4765 GCA_965365235.1 uncultured bacterium | reverse complement strand
CCGCCCGTCGAAGAAGCCCCCCGACACGACCAAGGGGTGGATCCCTCGGTCATCGACCCGCAGCCCTTCCACCTGGGCGGAGATCTCACCCTGGAGGTGAGCCAGGTCGTTGCCGGCCAGCTCCACCGCAACCCTGCCATCCACGACTCCGCCAACGAGCCCCGGGCCCAGGAGGTCTATCGGCCTCAGGTCTTCAAGGGTCCCGTTCAGACGGTATTCCACCGCCCCTGAGGCTGATGGCGTGAAGGTCCCTTCAAACTCCAACCGACCTCCATCCGAGAGGGTTCCACTCCCCGTCACCTCCACGCGAGAGGACCGACCCAAAATCCTCAGCTCGGCTGCAGCGCTCAGAGTGGGATCGAGGGTCCGGGCGAAACCGGATAGATCCCGGAAGGCCAGCGGTCTCGCCTGGAGGTGGAAGTCCACTTCCTCCACCTCCCCTTCCTCCCCCTGCGGTAAGAGGAGCGTACCCTCAGCAGACACGTCGCTGAGGCCAGAGGTCATGGTGAGGCCGGGTATCACCACCCGACCCTCGGCCAAAGTGGCCTTTCCCTCCACCACTACCCGATCCAGGGCCTCTCCGGGAGGCAGAAACCGAGCCGAGATTGTGTCCACAATCGCTGCCAACCCGTGGTCCCCGACTTCGAGGCTCGCAACCTCGACGGTCATCTCCTCAACCACCAACTCGTCAGGGGCGGCTGAAGGGCCGCTGGGAGCGAAGGTCACGGAGGCGGTTGCACCGTGGATCCGGATCGGTCCGGACCGGATATGCGTCCCGCTCTCCGCGGGGGCTCGTGACTCGGGTTCGTCAGGCTTTTGAAAGGGGGCAAGGAAGTCCCAGATTGAATCGGGCCGCTGGGTCAGGCCGACTCTGAGACCCCTGATTTCCGTCTCCCGGATCTCCAGGCGCCGGAAGACCAGGGGAAGGAGGCGGAAATGGACTTCGAGGGAGTCGAGAAGAAGCTCGGGGCCCGTCCGGTCTCCACCCTCTTCTGAAGTCAGCCTCACCCCGACAAAGCGGAGGTTCCTGACCCAGGTTCCACTCACCCGGTCTACCGTCAGCTGGGTTCCCGGATACGGATTAAACCGGTCGGCCAGGCCTGATACGAGCCAGGTGGAAACCCCATCGAACTGCAGAAGTCCAAGAACCAAGACCCCGAGGAGAAAAACACCGCCCAGAACCCGGATGACCCAACGCCCGAGCTTCTTGAGGGTTTTCCGGGACGGCCGTTTCTCACGATCCGGGTCGGCATCGTGAGTAGTCGATGCGGTCAGGTCAGATCCCTGTACGCTCACCGGTCACTCGGTTGACGAGGAACACCTATGAGGGCCACTTGTAGTTTAAAGGACAAATAGAGGTCGATTTTAGCATAAATCATAGCACCATGACGGTTCAGCGTCGCGAGGTTTGGGGCTCCATTATACCCCTCTGACTTCTATACTCCTCAGATAAAAGGTCCAGCATGAGAGATGTTTTGCGTCCGGCCGGCATTTCCCACCTCTTCCTGTTCTTCGCCCTTTTGCTCGCAGGTTGCGATGGCGGGGAACCCGAAGTGGCCCAGGAGCCGGAGGTAGGGCAGGAGGGCCAGCAGGACGAGGCCCGAGAGGAGAGTCTCGAGCCCCCGGCCTCCCCCGCCCTGGCCGACGACCCGGCCCTGACCTCACAGGACATCCCCGGCTTGGCTGAGCTCCAGGAGCCCTGGTTCGGTGACTACGACGGCATGGTAGAGCGGAGGATCATCCGGGCTGCCGTGGTCCGGAGTAAAACCCTCTTCTTCCTCGATGGGGCCCAACCCCAGGGGCTCACCTACGAAGCCCTGACCCGTTTCGAGGACTTCCTGAACGAGAAGCTGCAGACGGGACACCTGAAGGTGCACGTGGTGCTCATTCCCCTCACCCGGGAAGATCTCTTCCCCGCCTTGGTGGATGGGAGGGTGGATATCGCTGCCGCGAACCTCACCGTAACTCCGGAGCGGCTGCGGGAAGTCGATTTCGCGGCACCTCTCCTCTCCGACGTATCCGAACTCCTGGTTACCGGCCCGGATCTTCCCGGACCCTCCACCCTCGAGGGTCTGTCGGGGATGGAGATCCACGTTCGGCCATCCAGCAGCTACTTCCAGTCCCTTCAGCAGTTGAACTCCCGTCTCCGGGAATCTGGGGCGGCTCCCATCAGGATCACCGCGGCCGACGAGCTCCTTGAGACCGAGGATCTCCTTGAGATGGTTGACGCCGGTGTGGTCCCGGCCACCGTCGCCGATAACCACATGGCGGATTTCTGGGCCCAGGTCTTCGAGAACATTCGGGTCCACCAGGAGATCCCCATACGGGAGGGTGGCGATGTGGCATGGGCGATCCGCAAGGACAGCCCCGGGTTGAGGGCTGTCCTGGAGGAGTTCGCAGTGGGGCACCGGGCCGGAACGCTTTTGGGAAACCTGGCCCTCCGGAGATACCTCAGGTCGGCGGACTACATCGTGGACCCTGCCGCTGGAGCAGGACACCGGAGGTTTGAAGCCGCCTACCCCCATTTCCAGGCCTATGCGCCCCAGTTCGATCTGGACCCCCTCCTCGTGACGGCGCAGGGGTTTCAGGAATCCCGGCTCGATCAGGAGGTGGTCAGCCCTGTGGGTGCCGTGGGTGTGATGCAACTGATGCCCACGACAGCGGCTGACCCCAACGTGGGCATCCCCGAGATCACCGAGCTGGAGAACAACGTCCACGCCGGGACCAAGTATCTCCGGTTCCTCCTGGACCAGTACTTCCAGGATGGCTCTTTGGACCCCCTGAATGAGCATCTCTTTGCATTTGCGGCTTACAACGCTGGCCCCGGGAGGGTGGCCCGACTCCGGGCCGAAGCGGCGGAGATGGGGCTGGATCCTGACATCTGGTTCCGGAACGTGGAGCACGTGGCCGCCCGGCGGATCGGTAGGGAGACGGTCCAGTACGTCAGCAATGTGTACAAGTACTATGTCGCCTATCGACGGCTGGAAGAGCTGGAGGCATTGGGGAGGTGAGGAAACGCCCGTGGCCCTCGATCTTCCCACCCTTCAATCCGGGTTCCCGGGAGGGACCCCGACCTTAGGTCGCGTGTACTAGCCCCCCGATCACCACAAACAGGAAACACGTAGGATGGCTTCATCGTCCTCCATCCCAGTCAGGGCCAAAGATATGATCGCACCCCTTTTACGCAGACCCAGCCACACGTTGGGCATGGGACTCCTTTTGGTGGCGTTGGGGGGCTGTGCCTCCAGCCCTGCCACGGTTCCACCCCTCTCGCCCCGTCCCTCCGGGGACCATCAGGTCGGCCAGTTCGTCTGGTACGACCTTCTGACCAATGACCTGGATGGGGCCAAGCGGTTCTACGGTGGCCTCTTCGGCTGGACCTTCGATGACGGGGGTGAGGACGAGCCCGTTTACACCACCATCCGTCATGGGGGCCGAGCCATCGGCGGGATTGCCTACATCCCCCGGATGAAGGCACAGGTGAATGCCTCCCAGTGGGTGTCCAACCTCTCGGTGGAAGATGTCGACCGGGCCGCTGCCTATGTGGCCAACAACGGAGGCAGCGTGGAGGCCGAGCCCCAGGAGTTGCCCCACCGGGGCCGGGTGGCAGTCGTCAGAGACAACCAGGGCGCTCTTGTCGCCATTGTCCGATCCCAGAGCGGCGATCCTGTAGAGGACCGAGCGATGGACGGTGGCTGGCTCTGGACCGAGCTGTGGACCCGGGATGCCGATTCGTCGATCCGGTTTTATGAAGGATTGGTGGGCTACGAGCATCGGGAGCTGGAAGATCGGGCTCCCGGCACGTACTACCTCTTCGAAAAGGATGGGGAGGTTCAGGCCGGGGTGTTGGCCTACGACTTCGAGCAGGTGGAGCCCAACTGGCTTCCCTACATCCGGGTCGACGACCCCGCTGATTTGGTCCGCCGGGTAGAGGAGCTGGGGGGGCGTGTCTTGATCGCACCCAATCCGGAGATCCGCGGCGGGACCGCAGCTGTCATCGCCGATCCGTCGGGAGCGGCTGTCACCATCCAACAGTGGCCGCAGAGGGGATAACCGATGAGACACCATATCGCAGCTTCAAAAAGAGTCCTCTGGGCCGTGGCCTTGGCCGGAATAACCTTCCTCCCCCTCACCGGGTGTGCCCCGGGTTCGGTTTATGTGGGCGTGGCCGCTCCAGGTCCCTGGGTTGGGTATCCGGTTGGGGGTTACTACCCACCCGGAGGCTACTACGGCCGCCCCTGGTACTACACGCCGAATGAGAACCTTCCGGACGGACTGGAATCCCCTATTGGGCCGCCGGAGGCTTGGCAGGAAGCTGAAGTCCAACAAAATGCGCAATGGAGGAACGATTGATGAGAGTCTGGACCCGAAAAACCGTTGGCGGCGTCGCCGCTGTGCTTGTATTGACCCTTCTGCCTTCGGGTTCGAGCTGGGCCCAGGAGACGGTTCCGTCGAACACGAACCCGGCCAAGCGCGTGCTGTATCCGGCCGAGGGCCAGTCGGCCCAACAGCAGATGACCGATCAGCTCACCTGCTACACCTGGTCCACCGATCAAACCACCTGGAACCCGGAGGCTGCCTACGCGACTCTGGAGAACGAACACGGCGATGCCCTGAGGCAGTATGAGGCCTCCATCGGTGGGGGTGTACGTGGGGCCGCCGGAGGTGCACTGGTGGGCCTGGCGATTGGAGCCATCGCGGGCGATGCCGGCCGGGGGGCCGCAATCGGGGCTACCGCCGGGGGGGCCGGGGGGGTTTTGGGGGG
>CBDUAX010000410.1:0-4774 GCA_965365235.1 uncultured bacterium | reverse complement strand
GCGTGACCCCCCGGGTGATGACGAAGGCCTCATCGTAGCGGCTGCCTTCGACGACCCTCCAGATGCGCGACTCGGGATCCCGCCGGACCTCGAGCACGGAGTGTCCGTGTGCGGCCATCTCGACGGCCATGCGCTCGGGATCGGTCGAGCCGCCCTGGAACATGCCGCGGGCTATGCTCGAGAACGCAGGCAGTTCGGGCGGGCTCTGGCGGACTTCCAGGCGACTCGATTCAAACTCGCCGGAATGGCGAACCGACTGACGGCGGCCCGGGCCCTTGCCCACTATGGAGCCCAGGCGATGGAAGGCCGAGGAGACCAGGAGCCTCCACGTGGGAAGCTCGATCCTGAAGCGCCCTCGGCCGGGGCGCTGGCCGCCATGGCCAAGACGACGGCCTCAGAGGCTGCTGTATGGATTACAGACGAAGCTGTGCAGATATTTGGAGGCTACGGGTACATGAAGGACTACCCGGTCGAAAAGCTACTCAGGGACGCAAAAGGGACAGAGATCTACGAAGGGACAAATGAGATCATGAGGCTGATCATCGCCGAGGACCTGCTCCCGGCGAGTGATGCCTGAACGAATGTTTTCTTAGTCAAAGAACCGATCTAACCGGGAGGAAGGCCGCATGGAGATTTTTGAGAGAATGACCGTTCGGGAGCACGAGCAGTTGGTGTTCTGGAACGAACCCCGGATCGGGTATAAAGGCATCATCGCCGTTCATAACACCACTCTGGGCCCAGCCCTGGGAGGGACCCGGTTCTGGAACTATGCCACGGATGCCGAGGCCATCGAAGATGCCCTCCGTCTCGCCAGGGGGATGACCTACAAGTCCGCGCTGGCCGGTCTAAACCTGGGAGGGGGAAAGTCCGTCATCATCGGGGATCCGAAGACTCGGAATCGTGAGATGATCTTCCGAGCCCACGGCCGTGCTGTGGAATCTTTGGCGGGTCGATACATCACCGCAGAGGATGTGGGGGCTTCTCCCGCCGACATGGACTTTGTCCATATGGAGACGGACCATGTGGTAGGCCTCATGGGCAAATCGGGGGATCCCTCTCCGGTAACGGCCTATGGGGTATACCAGGGAATCAAGGCTGCAGCCCTACACAAGTACGGGGACGACTCTCTGTCCGGAAAGCACGTCACGATCCAGGGAGTTGGCCATGTCGGGTACTTCCTCTGCCAGGACCTGGCTGAGGAGGGGGCCCAGCTGACCGTAACCGACATCGACCAGGAAAAGGTGGATGTCGTGGTGAAGGAGTTCGGTGCGAAGGCGGTCGGGCCCGAGGAGATCTACGGCGTGAAGGCGGACGTGTTTGCCCCCTGTGCCCTGGGAGCAATCATCAACGACGATACGCTGAAGGTTTTCGACGTCGACATCATCGTAGGCGGAGCCAACAATCAGCTTCTCGAGCCCCGCCATGCGAAGGAAGTGGAGGAGAAGGGAATCCTCTACGGGCCAGACTACCTGGTAAATGCCGGAGGTCTCATCAACGTCTATGCGGAGATCGAGGGATGGCCGGCTGAACGTAGCCTCAGGAAGGCTGGGGAGATCTACAATACCCTGATCCGGATTCTGGAGCTGGCGACGGCTGAGGGGATTACTTCCGCCGAGGCGGCGGACAAGGTGGCCGAGCAGCGGATGGACGATGTCCGGTACCTGCACCGGACCGAGTTGGGTGGGCTCGCATACGACGCATGCCCGTAAAAGGGATTTGAGGGGTGTGAATCCCGCCTCCGGGCGGATTCCGGGTTTCGGGGTCCACCCGGGCTGGCGGGCCCACCCGTGATCGCATAAAGGAAAAGAGTGAAACTGAAATGATGGATCATCTGAAGGTCACCGATCCCCAGGTCTTCGCCAGCATTCGTTCGGAAGCTGACCGTCAGGGAGCGCAGCTCGAGCTTATCGCAAGTGAGAACTTCGTCTCTCCGGCGGTGCTGGAGGCCATGGGTACCGTCCTGACCAACAAGTATGCCGAAGGACTACCCCATAAGCGGTACTACGGTGGGTGCGAACATGTGGACGTGGTCGAGGATCTGGCCCGGGACAGGGCGAAGAAACTCTTCGATGCCGACCATGCCAACGTCCAGCCCCATGCCGGAGCCAATGCCAATCTCTCTGCGTTCCTCGCCTTCCTCAAACCTGGCGACCGCTTTTTGGGCATGGACCTGAGCCATGGAGGTCACCTCACCCACGGGTCCCCGGTCAACTACTCAGGAAGCATGTTTGAGGTCGAGGCGTATGGTGTGAGCGAGGTGGATGGCCGCATCGACTACGACGCGGTACGCGCTGCTGCGCTGACCTCCCGGCCCAAGCTCATCATCGCCGGGGCCAGCGCCTATCCGCGGATCATCGATTTCGAAGCCTTCGGTTCGGTGGCAAAAGAGGTGGGTGCGATTCTCATGGTGGACATGGCCCACATCGCCGGTCTGGTTGCCACTGGGGTCCATCCAAATCCCTTTCCTCACGCTGACGTCGTGACGACCACCACCCACAAAACGCTGCGAGGTCCACGTGGAGGTCTGATCCTGTGCAGGGAGGAGCACGCCAAGGTCATCGACAAGGCCGTCTTCCCAGGGACGCAGGGCGGACCCCTGATGCATGTGATCGCTGCGAAGGCAGTGGCTTTCCACGAAGCCCTCCAACCCGAGTTCAAGGTCTACTCACAACAGGTTGTGGACAACGCGCAAGCGCTTGCTTCGGGCCTCCTGGAGGGTGGTTTGAAGCTCGTCAGCGACGGAACCGACAACCACCTCATGCTGATCGACCTCCGTCCCAGCCACCCGGATCTCTCTGGGAAGGATGCCGAACACGCCCTTGAGGCGGCCGGGATGACGGTGAACAAGAACACGGTACCTGGGGAAACCCGCTCACCGTTCGTAACCTCCGGTCTCAGGATCGGGACACCGGCACTGACCTCCCGGGGTTTCGGGGTGTCAGAGATGGAGCAGATCGCGTCTTGGATTTTGCGGATTCTCAATGACCATGAGAACGAAGCCGTGATCCAGGCGGTCAGGAATGAGGTCACGGAGCTTTGCGGTTCCTACCCCCTTTATGCTGACCTCGTCAGGGCCTGATGCTGGGGGCAGCCCCCCGGTTCCGGGCCTCGCCGGCGGCCGGGGGGCTCCGCCCTTTCGGACGGAGTCAGCGTTCCGGTGAAGACGGGAAGCTGGCATCCTTCACGGAAGAAGGTAATTTTCCACGAATGACGAACGTGCAATTCGCCGAAGAGATCATCCAGCACCTCAAGGCCCGGAATCCCCGGTTCCACGGGAAGGCGTATGCCTTTCTTCTTTCCGCCCTCCATTCAGTCTTGGATGGGTTGGAGGAACCGAGGCATATCTCCGGGCAGGAGCTGGCCCAAGGGGTTCGGGACCTGGCGTTGGCCCAGTATGGGCTGTTGGCCAGGACTGTCCTGGAGCATTGGGGCATTCACTCAACGGATGATCTGGGTGAGATCGTATTCGCAATGGTGGATTGTGGGGTTCTTACGAAGCGGGAGGAGGATCGCCTCGAAGACTTCTCCAGCCTCTACGATTTTGAAGAGGTCTTCGAGCGGGACTACCCTTGGGGTGGGCATCGCTGACCCTGGGGTCTTCGTGACAGGGGGTCCGGGAAGAGTTCCGAACCCGGGCCATTGACCTACCTGCTGTTGGGAGGGGTTGATCATGGTGGAAGACAACGGGTTTCCCAAGTGTCAGAAGTGTAATGCAGGCATCCTCATTCCCCTTTCCGACTATGGTCGGGACGGGGCGCCGATCCGGTACAAGGCCTGGGTATGTTCGAACCCGGAGTGTGGGTTCAACATCCGAATTGACAACGGGGAGATCACCTTCGGCCGGACAATCGGTCAGAGTTACAAGTAGGGCTCCCAGGGGATCGGGAGCGGGCATGAGGATCCCGGCCTTCCCGAACACTCAAACTCTCTCCTTCCTCCACACCGGAGGACTTTCATGACTGCGTCCACCGACCATCGAATCCGGCCCTTTGGCCGGGCCCTTGTAGGTGCGCCTACCGGGACCGAAAGCGCGGAATTCGATCGCCTAGCGATCCAGGAGCTGGGGGTTCCCCAGGATACCCTCATGGAAAACGCCGGCCGGTCAGCAGCTCTCGTTCTCCAGAGGCTTTTTCCCAACGGGCATGTGACTGCCCTGGTGGGTACGGGGAACAACGGGGGCGATGCACTGGTCCTGCTTCGGAATCTCGCCGCCTGGGGTCGGCCGGTGACTGCCATCCTGGTGGGCGATCGGGCTCCGGAAGAGAACCTCCTCCATGGATGGGGGATCCGAACCTTCCTGGACTCGGATTTTCAGGGATCCGCCTCTCTCCTGGACGGTGAGCTGGCCAAGGCTGATCTCCTGGTGGATGGGATTTTGGGCACTGGGATCACCGGCCCACCCAGAGAACGACAGGCAGGGGCCATTCAGGCCGTGAACCGGGCCCAGGCCCCCGTCCTGGCCTTGGACATCCCTTCAGGGGTGGATGCTGATTCCGGTGCGGTTCCCGGGGACGCTGTAGTGGCGGATGCCACAGTGGCTTTCGGGGGAGCGAAGTTGGGGGGGCTCCTTCATCCGGGCCGCAGATTGGTCGGTCGTCTCGTGGCGGTGGAAATCGGCTTCCCCCCGGTGGAGGAAACGACCTTCACCGGCAACCTCATTACCCCCGGATGGGTGAGTCTACGGTTGCCGCGCCGGAATCCCGACACCCACAAGAACGCTGTCGGCGCCCTACTCCTGGTAGCCGGGCATTCGGGTATGGCAGGGGCGGCGATC
>CBDUAX010000409.1:0-4774 GCA_965365235.1 uncultured bacterium | reverse complement strand
CTGGTACCGAGGCGGGCTATGGCACGACGACATGCCCCTGAACTTGCCCGGGTTGTGGTTCATGTCCTGGTACGACGTATCCGTCGGCCCCAACCTTGCCATGTACAACCACGTGCGGGAGACCGCAGAGGGTGCCGCTGCGGACCAACAGTGGGCCGTCATTGCTCCCGTGGCGCACTGCTCTTACATGCGGGCTACTGAGGAGACCGTGGTGGGCGAGCGGAGCCTGGGAGACGCCCGCTTCGACTACCAAACCCTCATGAACGGGTTCTTCGATCGCTTCGTCAAGGGCCAGGGGGGAGAGGTGCTGGATACGACGCCCAGGGTCCGCTACTACACCATGGGAATTAATGAGTGGCAGTCATCGCAGACCTGGCCCCCGGAGGGTGCTACGGAGATGACCTTCTACCTGTCCAGTGGCGGCCACGCGAACACTCTGGCCGGCGATGGTGTTCTGTCCACGACACCCCCGAACACGGATAGGCCCGACGCCTTCACCTATGATCCCACGGACCCGGTGATGTCGTACGGTGGGAACGTCTGCTGTCAGGGAAACGCGGTGGAGGCGGGCTCCATGGACCAGCGGGTCATGGAGAACCGGGCCGACATCCTGGTCTACACCTCCGAGCCTTTTACCGAAGGCACCGAGGTGAGCGGGCCCATGGTGCCAACCCTTTACGTCTCCTCCGACGCCAGGGACACGGACTTCACTGTCAAGGTCATCGACGTCTACCCAGACGGGCGGGCCTACAACCTGGACGAATCCATACAGCGGATGCGTTACCGGAACGGCTACGACCAACCGCTGGCCTGGATGGAGTCCGGGGAGGTCTACGAGGTTACCCTGCAGCCCTTGACCACAAGCAACTACTTTGGCGTGGGGCACCGCCTCCGCATCGAGGTTTCCAGTAGCAACTTCCCCCGGTTCGACCGGAACCTGAACACAGGCGGGAACAACTACGATGAGGCCACCGGGGTGGCGGCGCACAACCAAGTGCACCATTCGGCACAGTACCCCTCTCGGATCACCATCACGGTGGTGAAGGACTGACCCCGAGATGGCCCCCGGGGCGGGGCTTCAGTCCACCCGCAGGGCGTCCAGGGGGTCGATCTCCGTGGCTTGCATCACGGGCACCGCGGTAGCTGCCAGGGCTACGAGGATCATCACCCCCGGTGCGGCAACAATGTAGGCCGGGCTCAGGGCGCTGATGCCATCGACCATGCTCCCGCTGATCCTGGCCGCTACCCATGCCAGGAAAGCCCGGGGATAGTAGTTCCAAGGACCGTCCGAGCCGGTGAGGCAACTGGGGGACTGGAAGTGACGTGGGCGGTACGGGTCAAAACCTTTGGGTGGGGTGGGGTTGTGGGTAAGGCAGGGGCGTTTTCGGTCATTCCTGGCGCACCTGCGGTGGAGCCGGAGGGTCGAGGAGGTCAGGCCTCCCAGCTCTGATGGAAGTCGTCTTCGGGGATAGGTTCGGGTTCAGCGGGATCGAAGGCGGGGCTCTGGCTGATCGGCTCCGGATCATTCAGGAATGCGATGAACGTGAGAGGCGTCGTGAAACCCGTTCGTGTAGTCGAAGAGCAGAACGACGCAGCTGCCGCCACTGCCAGGATGACCACCGGCTCCATCGATTCTCCTCCGAATGGATTGAGGCAGTCTAGTCTGGCGGTGAGGATTAGGACAGTGGTTCGCCAGCGAGGGATAGGCATCATTGGGGCAGGCCCAGAAATCCAACGGATGCTCTCCCCTGTACCGTTCGGGTCTCCCGATCCACTGGGCACACGGGCGAGGTCGAAGGTCGCGCATGCGTGGTAAGACGGGACCGTGGAAAGGCCCCTTGAATTACTTATCCTGGACCCAAGGCTTCCGGCGGCGTGTGCGGAGAAGGCCCTGATCCTCTATTCTCCCCTGTAGACCCGACTCAGGGGGAACGTACCATGGCAAATGCGGCCTCTCGCCCGGCCCTCGGCAGGATTCCGATCCTGACCTTTGCGTTCAGCATGATCTCACTCCTCGGCTTCACCCCATTCCGTGTGCTGGGACAAACTTCGGAGCCTGTCCGCCTGCTGGACATGAGCACCTATCTGGAGATGGAGACTGTTTCCGGCCCAGAGATCTCGCCGGACGGGCGCCACGTGCTCTTCACGCGCGGGTGGGTGGACAGGATGGAGGATCGGACCCGCACCAACCTCTGGATTGCCGAAGCCGACGGCTCGCGCATGAGGCAGCTCACCAGCGGGACGTGGAGCGACTTCTCACCCGTCTGGTCGCCAGACGGACGCCGGATCGCCTTCCTCTCCGACCGTGCCGGTTCGAGTCAGATCCACATCTTGTGGCTGGACACGGGCGAGACGACGCAACTTACGCACCTGGAACAGACACCCCACGCCCTGCGCTGGTCCCCCGACGGGAAGACGCTGGCCTTCGGCATGAGGGTGCCGGAGACTAAACCGATTCTGCCGGTCCGACTTCCGGAGTTCCCCCGAGGTGCCAAGCTGGCCCCACCCGCCAAGGGGATCGATCGCATCATCTTCGGATACGACGGCAGGGGAGACCTGCCGCGAGGGGAGATCCATCTCTTCACGCTGGACGCTGAGGTGGGGGGCACGCCTCGGCAGGTGACTGCGGCCGGCCACAGCTATAACGACCCGCGTGGATTCGCGGCCGAACTACATTGGTCTCGGGACGGCCGGAAGCTCTACTTCGTCGCCTGGCTGAGGCCCTGGTCCGAGGTCGAGTTGGAGATCAACGAGTCGGAGATCTACTCCCTGGATCTGCACTCCGGGGAAGTCGAGCAGCTGACCGACCGGCAAGGCCCCGACCGGGGAATGCAACTCTCTCCCGACGGTGAGTGGATTGCCTACACCGGATTCGACGATCAGGACTACGCCGACGGCAACATCTCGAGCCTCTATCTGATGGATCGCGACGGCGGGAGAAAACGCCTGCTGGCGGGCCATCTGCCGAACTCCCCTCGGAGTATCACCTGGGCCCCGGACAACTCGGGGGTCTATTACCTCATGTCGGAGCGGGGCGTGGCGAACATCTACTTCGTGTCGCGACAGGGTGAGTCCCGAGCGATCACCACCGGGAACCATGTACTCTCGCAGATGACCCTCGCCTCGAACGGACAGGTTGCCGCCGTGCGATCGACTTCGGATCGACCCGGGTACCTGGTGACGTTTTCGATGGCTGACCCGGAGGCCATGAGCACGCTGGCCGACGTAAACGCCGATGTCTTGGAGGGTGTGCGCCTGGGACAGGTCGATGAGCTGTGGTTCAAATCACCAGACGGGTTGGATCTCCAGGGATGGCTCATGAAACCGGCCGAGTTCGACCCCTCTCGGAAATACCCTCTCCTCCTCTGGATCCACGGCGGACCGTACGCGATGTATTCGGTCGCATGGAACTGGGCCTGGCAGAACTTCGCCGCCCAGGGATACGCCGTGTTTTTTATGAATCCCCGGGGCAGCACCGGATACGGCAAGGCTTTTGTGGACGGGATCAAGCACTCCTATCCCGGGAAGGACTACGACGACCTGATGGCAGGTGTGGACGCCGCCATTGACGAGGGTTTCGTCGATCCCGAAGACCTGTTCGTCCTGGGAGGTAGTGGGGGCGGGATCCTGACGGCCTACATCGTGGGCCAGACAAACCGATTCCGGGCGGCCGCGGCCATGCGGCCGATCGTGAACTACATCTCGGCGGCGGGCACGGCCGACGATCCTACGGACAAGTACAGCTGGTTTGTTAAGCCCCATTGGGAGGATCCACTCGACTGGTACGAGCGGTCCCCCATTGCCTCGGTGGGCAACGTGGAAACGCCGGTCCTCCTCATGACCGGGGAGCGAGATCTACGGACGCCCATGGGTCAGAGCGAGGAGTTCTTCCGGGCGCTGAAGATGCAGGGCAAGGAGACGCTCCTGATTCGCATGCCGGAGGAGTTTCACGGGTGGAGACGGCCTTCGCACCGGATTCTGAACCAGCTGTATCTGCAGGCTTGGTTCGAGAAGTACCGGAAGAAGACGCCCGGCTCCTAGGGCCAAAGATCCACGGCTCCTTTCAGCTGCAGATCCAAGAAGGCCAACATTCGGGGCATCCACTCCAAACGGGCCTCCCTCCCCTCCTCCCTTAGCCAACCGATGGGGCTTCTTCACTGCAGGCGACGCCTGATGACGACCTTCCAAAAGCCATGTTTGCCGGTTGAGCCCGTACCTGATTCCCTTCGATGGTAGCTTCAGGGTTTCCGGTGCACCCACCACTCCCCCGAAAGACGCCGGGCAAGAAGAAGCTGAGGGGTAGCCTAGAGAAGACGGTCAATCCGTTGGACGATCTCCGGAGGAAGCTCACGGCCCCGAACGAGGAGCCGGCTGGGGCGCTGGGACAGGCCTTTCTCAGCGTAGCCTGGAGAGCCCTGAGCAGGATGTGGATGACGACGCTGGCGGTCCGGGGTCGGTGGTGGAAAAAGGGTCTCAAGCGCTTGGTACAAGTTCGTTCGCTTGCTGCTTCCCCGAGGCCCAGAACCTCGGGTGGGTTCATTTGGATTTGAGGCAATCGGGATTCAGAGACCTCTCTCAGCGGCTCTTCTGACGCCGGTTATCACCGCCAAGGCCATAGACCCAGGGATGGCAATGCCCAGGAGAGTGAGAAATTCACCACCCGGAACTGCGAACCTAGGAACCACGGTACTCAAGAGACCAAGCACCAGGGGAGGACCGAAGGAAATGGCCAGGCCCCAAAGGACCAGGTTGAAGCCGGACTCCCGGCGCTCCT
>CBDUAX010000408.1:0-4795 GCA_965365235.1 uncultured bacterium | reverse complement strand
ATCTTCTTCGCGGCGCGCCGCAGGATGAAAGAGAACGGGTACGCCTGACCGTACCGCCTCGTTTGTTTCCCCGGCAGGAGGCCGGGTCCCCGGGGGGGCCCGGCCTCTTCGCTTCCCTCCGCCAGAGACCCGGTGTAGACTCAAGGAAACCCCTTGGCCGCGCATTGCGCCGCTTCGGGCCAGTCCAGACCCGACCGCCATCCCTCTTTCCGGATACGGCACCATGAGCCAACGAAGCATCCACCCTTCCCGACTGGGGGTCGCCGGAGCCTACTTCTTCGCCTTTGTGCTCTTCTTCTGGCCCCTCGTCGACCTGGTCACCACCTCCTTTCCACCTCAATTCGGTACGGTGGAATGGCGGTATGGCTTTTTGGGGTTGACGGCTGCTTTCCTCCACACACCCATCCTGGGCATCTTCCTGGCAATGGCCTTGGCCCTACTGCTCGGTCACAAAGGCGCGTTGCGGATCCTCTCCGGGCTTTGTCTACTTGGGGCCGTGCTTTTGATCGTGGTTCTAGTCACCTTCGCCCTCGATGTGGTCCAAATGAGATCCATCACCCCCGTGGAGGCGAGGCCAGCATTCCAGGCCGGGGCGTTGATCGCGGAGTCCAAGCACTTCACTGCATTTCTCGCCCTCTGTCTTCTCGGGCTGGGCGGGTGGAAAACCGCTTCCGACCTCTCAGGGAGGGAGAAGGCCTCGGATGCAAAGTCCAGGGCAGAGGACCTGGTGGGGATGCCGGGCGCCGGGAAGGGCAGCTGAGGAGGTAACCAGGCGTACCGCTCACCCGCCGTCGACCTTGGAAAGGTCTCCGCGGCCCAACCTCCGCAGCGACACTCGGACTGCTCAATCGTCTCTCAGGGACCCGTGACCACCGGCCCGGGTCCCTTTTCTTTCCACCCCCATTCAGAATCCACCTCCCCCTGCCGATCCTGAGAATCTGAGGACCCTCCCTCGGCCGGAAAGCCAACGTCTCCATGAAGGGGGGCCCGAAAGGCGAGTTGCCGTCGGGTTCTGGGAGGAAACCCGACGTCCAATGAAAGGACTCTTCGAGAGGCGATGCCGGCATGAATCGAAGCTGTGTCCTGGCGTGGATATCCCTTTGGGTAGCCCTGGGCTTCCCCGAGGCCGCCTGGGGGATGCCAAACGCTTTTCCCCCCGGGCACGGCCCCGGCCGAAGCGCCGTCCAGGAACCCGTGCCCTCGGGTAACCAGGTCGAAACGCTTGTCCAGACCCTGGAGGGAGAGGGCTCAGCCGAAGTGCGCCGGAGCGCAGCCGAAGCGCTGGGCGTAGTGGGCACACCGAAGGCCATCGACGCCCTACGCAAGGCCCTGAATGAGGACCGAGACTCCACCGTTCGAGTCGCTGCCGCCACCTCTCTGGGCCGGGGGGGGGCCTCGGCCAGACGGGGAATCCCCGATCTGATACGCGCCCTCGACCGGACGGGCACCGACGGATCGGTGTGTTTATCTTCGGCGGGAGCCCTTGGGGCCCTTGGTCACCTCTCCATCGCTGCCATTCGCCCACTGGCCAACGCAGCCATCAGCGGCTGTGGCCGGGGCTCCGAGGTACCCCTCCGGTCGCTGGCAGCCATCGCCTCCGATGTCTCCGGCCACGCCGCGGCCTACTCCACCTCGGAGCTGGAGGAGATCTACAACTCCTTCTCCGAGGCGAAGGAGGAGCTGGGCCTGGTCTTCCCACCGGCTCTTCTCGAAGGGATAAGGGGGGAGATCCGCTCCCGGGGTACGGACTGGGTTTCAGAGGGCGCCGGCCTACTGGCCGTGGTGGGGGGTACGGTGGTTTCAGCCGGTCGGACTGTGGGTAGGTTCCTTGCGGCCTTCCTCGGGGTACTCCTGGTTGGGTTCGGGCTTCGCTACGCGAGGCGATGGCTCACTCACTCCCCACCCCCACAACCCGGCAAGCGAGCGTTCGGGTGGGAGTGGGCGGAGGTGGAGATCTGGCTCAAGCGGCCAAAAGGCCGGTTCCCTCGCCGGGGGCTTCCTCCCTCCCATATCTCCTCCTTCCTAAGAGATCGAGCCAAGGAAAGGGGCATCCCGATCCCAGGAGAAATGGACTCCCTGGAAGAGGAGTGGGAACAGTTCGCCAGGACAGCCGGAGGTGGGTCTGTACCGGGCTTCGCCGCTTCGAAGTGGACCGAGAGCGTCCTTTCAGATCTGCAGGGAGGCCGGACACCATCCCCTCCAGGGTCCATATTGGACGTGGTTCTGGGAGAAATCGACGCCCGTTTTGTGCCTGACCCCTCGGCTCCCCCCAGGGAGATGGTCCATCGGGTCGTCCAGGCCGTGGCCTGGGAAACCATGAAAGAGGGTGGGTTCTCCGGCTGGGTGGAGGTGGATGACCTTCACGCCGGAGCTCCGGGGGAGTTGGTAGAGATCGTTCTGGACTACGCCGATGAAGAGATGGAGATCCTCAATTGGGATCGGTCCAAGAAACGGGTCGAGCTGCCCCTGGAAGAAGAGCTTGTCGCTCGTCTTGGAGGGTTCCATCTCCTGAAACATGAGGCATCATCTGGCGGGGAGCTGGTCAAAAAGATCAGCGAACTTCAGGCCGGAGCGATCCAGGCCGTAGGGCCAGCCAACGCACCTGAGTTCCTCCGTACCGTAGCCTGTGCTCTTCTCGACGCGGCCGCAGGGTTGGATCCCGGCGGCGGCCAGGATTTGGGGGTCGCAGAGATCGCGCTGAAAGAGTTGGCGGGGGTAGGGCATTCTTGGGGTAGCGAGCCTCCGGAAGCCGAAACCCTCGAGTCAGAGGCTCTTGGGATCGACCTCAACAGGGGGGCGACGGACCCCAAGGTGGATCGCCTCGTTCAGCGGCTGGGGACCGAGACAAACCCGGGGGTACGGGAGCGGATCATCCGGGCACTGGGTGAGTTGGGCCCTCAGGCCGAGTCAGCCTTGCCTGCCCTGGTTCGATCGGTGGAGAAGGACCCCCGAGGGGTAGCCGCTGCGGCTGTGGCGGCCTTGGGGGAACTCGGGCCCGTTGCCCAGACAGCTACCCCACTCCTCCTGAACACGCTGGAGACAGGCTCACCGGCGATGCAGATGGCCGCCGCCGGTGCCTTGGGCCGACTGGGAGAGGCCGGCGCCGATGCCGCCCCGGTCCTCCTGGAATGGACCAGCAGGGAGGGGATACCCCATGAACTCCGGGTCCGGGCCACCGAAGCCCTGGGAAGTATTCCCTCGGCGGCCCAACACACCATTCCTTCCCTCAGAGAGCTCCTCCAGTCTGGAGTAGCAGAGGAGGTCCGTGCCGCTGCGGCCCTGGCGCTGGGACGACTGGATTCGGGATCGCCGGAGGTGCAGGCCGCGCTCCGTGCTGCAGAAAACAGTAGCGATCCGTTGGTGAAGGGCATGGCTGGGATCGCTCTTCTTGTTCGGAAGCAGCGGCTCACCGGCACGAGGCCCACCAGGCGAAGGGATGGAGGGTGGCTAGCTCCACTGGTGGGCTGTGCTGTTGCGCTGTCCATCGTTCAGTTCGGCGCCGTAATGGGAAGCCAGTTCCTGAACCCTGGTGACACCCTTCCGGCCCTCATTCTAACGCCGGCCCTGGCACTCCTGGCTGGAGTGGCCTATGGCGTGGCCACATACCGGCAGGATCGACATCCGGCCCTGGGAGGTGGGGTCTCCGCATTCCTGGGGGCTTCGGCAGGGATCCTATTCGGATTCTTGATCGCTCCGGGGCTTACGCCAGTGGTGCTTGCCATCGGCGGAACCCTGGCCACCGGATCTGGGGCGGTCGGGGGTACCCTGGCCCGAACGGCCCTGGTCACGCAGTAGGGGTGGGGGGTCTAGGGCTGACCCAAAACCGGATTCGGTGGCTGCAAGCGGTGAGGGCAGGTCACGGCTCTCCCCCCTTTTCCGGCCACCGGCTAACCCCGGCTCAGGTCCTCTCCCCGGATCCCCAATACCTCCGCCACCTCCCGCATGCCCTCGATGACATTCTGGATATGCTCGTTGCGCTCCAGGCCGATGAGCTCGATCCCACGGGCCACTTGCTCACGATCCACACCGGCGGCGAAGGCTTTGTCCTTGAGCTTTTTCACAACCGACTTGGGCTTGATGTCGTCGATCCCGGTGGGACGCATCAGACATGCAGCGTGGATCAGCCCGCTGATTTCATCACACGCATAGAGGGCTCGATCCAGATCGGAGACCGGTTCCACCTCCGTGTATTCCGGCCGATGGGCCCGGATGGCCTGAATCACCTCGGCTGGATATCCTCTCTCCTCGAGGGCTTCGATTCCTTTCATGGGATGAACATCCGGATGCTTCTCCCAATCCAAGTCATGGAGGAGACCGGCCAATCCCCAGACCTCCTCATCACCCCCCATCTTTCTGGCATAGAACCGGACGGCGGCTTCCACCGCATACATGTGTTTCCTCAGTCCTTCTGTTTCGACCCATTCATGGAGGAGGGCCAAGGCGTCGTTTCGGTCAGGCATCGCTCTTCCGGGGAAGGAGGCTCGGAGGACGAAATGGGTTAGAGGGAAGCTGGCGGAGGGTGCGGTGGGTGGTCAAGGCGGGGTCCGGGGGAAGGGGTTCTCCATGGAGGAGGACTCTCCAGGGAAAGGGGTGGAGGGGCCGAATACCCAGGGGGGGTGAGGACAAAAGAGAAAAAAGGGGACAGATTCACTGGTACCTCGAAATGTGGAGCGACTCCATTCGTAGAGCGATAGAGACCGTGGAGGACCGTCCGTTTTCAATCCAGCCGTGATCAGATGAAAAAAATCGCCTTCGTGCTAGGGACATTGGCCATCGTCGTCGTGGCGGGAGTGGC
>CBDUAX010000407.1:0-4818 GCA_965365235.1 uncultured bacterium | reverse complement strand
ATCGATGGTGAGACGGACTTTTTCGACCAATTGCGGGACCTCCCTCCAGGATTCGCCGAGCCACTCCTTCAGGGAGATCCGGGTCAGGTCGTGGGGCCCATCGAATACGAGGCCCAGGGGATGCTCAGATATGCGGTTATCCACATCGAGGATGTCCGGGAAGGCGGGGAGTTCTCCCTGGACGAGCTGCGGCCCCAGATCCGCGAGCGGATCCAACAAGAAAAGATGGTGGACAAGCTCCTTGAGGAGCTGAGGAACCAGACCTACGTCCAGATCCGCATCTAGCGGTCTCAGCCGGACACCGGAAGCGATTCATGGACCAGGGCCATTCGGAGCCGAAGAGGCGGGTCGCCATCACTCTGGGGGACCCGAGGGGAATCGGCCCCGAGGTTATGCCCCCCGCCGCCCAGGCCCTCATCGACACAAAAGGAAAAGACTCCTTCCTTCTCATCGGTCCGGAGGGAATGGATCCGGGTCTGGGCGTCTACCACCCGGTCAGTCCGTGGGACGGGACGGAAGCCGGGGCGGGCCGTGTCACGGCGGAAGCCATCCAGGCGGGGGTTCGCCTGGCTCACGAGGGGGAGGTTGGCGCTTTGGTGACGGGGCCCTCCCACAAACCCGCCCTCCGAGCGGCGGGTTGGAACGTCCCGGGGCAAACGGAGATGCTCAAGGCCCTGTCCCACGCCAGCGCCGTGGGAATGCTCATGTGTGCCGAAGAGACCCAGCTTGGCCCGGCCCTTCGGGTTCTTCTGGCCACCACCCACCTTCCTCTCCGGGATCTTTTTCAGCATCTCACCACCGAGCTCCTCGTGACGCAGTCGGTGCTCCTGTCCGAGGCTTTGAGGCGGGATTGGAGAATGGAAAACCCGAGGATCGGCCTCTGCGCCGTGAACCCCCACGCCGGTGATGGAGGGCTCTTCGGGGACGAGGAAGTCCGCATTTATGGCCCGGCGATGCGACAGCTCCAGGAGCGAGGGATCGACGCCCTGGGTCCACTCCCGGCGGACACGGTTTTTTTTCGGGCCCTCTCGGGAGATCTGGACGCCGTGGTGGCGCCTTATCACGACGTGGGCATGGCCGTGTTCAAGAGCGTTTCCTTCGGAAGAGGTGTGAATGTTTCCCTCGGGTTGCCGCTGATTCGAACTTCCCCCGACCACGGCACAGCCTTCGACATTGTGGGCACCGGGAAAGCCGACTCCGGGTCGGCACAGGAGGCTGCCGCTCTTGCCTATAAGCTGATGGAGAACCGTTTTGACACCCCTTTGGGGCATGGGTAGCTTGGAGGCGCCTGGTTCATTGAGGCCTCATTCCCGCGGCGTGCCGTGATCAAACTCCTGAATGTTCGCAAAACCTACCCCCGCACCGGGGCAGCCCTGGAGGGAATCTCCCTCCATGTCCCAAAGGGCCAGTTTGTCTTTCTCACAGGTCATTCGGGCTCTGGAAAGACGACGACGCTCCGTCTGATCCACATGGCGGAGCGGCCGTCCGCCGGCGAGGTCAGGGTCAGCGGATTCTCGTCGGAGCGGACCTCCCAGCGGGAACTCTGGAAGGTCCGACGGAGGGTGGGCTTCGTCTTTCAGGACTTCCGGCTTCTGCCGGGCCGGACGGCTATGGGAAATGTGGCCTTTGCCCTGGAAGTGACAGGAACCACAAAGACAGAGATACGCCCCAGGGCACAAAAACTTCTCACGCAGATGGGGCTCGCACCCAAGGCCGGATCGAAGATTCACGAGCTCTCAGGGGGTGAACAGCAGCGGGTGGCCATCGCTCGGGCCCTGGCAAGTGATCCTCTGATCCTCCTGGCCGATGAGCCCACCGGAAACCTGGATGAGCGGGCGACCCGGGGAATCCTCGAGCTCTTCTGGCAGATCAATGCCCTGGGTATGGCCGTGGTCATGGCAACCCACGACATGGAGCTGGTCCGGGCTTTCCCCAAGGCCCGGGTTCTCGAGCTGGACCAGGGCCGACTGGTCTACGACTCCCAGGAGGCGAGCTGACATGGCCAATGCTCTGCAAGAAGCCGTCTCCGGGTTCAGGAGGGCCCCATTGCTCACCGGCCTCTCCGCCCTCATGGTGGGCCTTGCCCTGCTGGTCCTCGGCCTTTTCGCCCTGGCGGCCTACAACCTGAAATTGGCCCTCACGTCGGTGGAAGAGCGGATCGAGGTGGTGGCCTATCTTCGGGATGACACCCGGAGCGTCGATATGGAAGCCGCCCTCCAGACGCTACGGTCCCTGCCGGGGGTTGAGGACGTCCTCTACGTCTCCAAGGCCGATGCCCTGCAGAGGGCTCTGACCCAACTTCCCGAAATCGCCGAGGTCTCGTCCGACCTCGAGGTCAACCCCTTCCCCGCCTCCCTGGAGGTCCGATTCCAGGCCGGGAGTCGAAACACCGAAGCGGTGGAGGCGGTATCGACGGCAGCTCGTGGCCTCCCTGCGGTGGAGGACGTCCGGTACGGAAGGGAGTGGGTCGATAGGCTCTTTTCCCTCCGACGGATCGGCGCCATCACCGCCATTACCCTCGGGGGAGCTTTTGCCCTGGTCGCAGCCCTCATCATTGGGACCGCCATCCGAATCGCCGTTTTCGCCCGTCGTGAAGAGATTTCCATCATGCAGCTGGTGGGAGCGACCAACGGGTATATTCGACGGCCCTTCCTCCTGGAGGGTGCCATCACCGGTCTCCTGGGTGGCCTCCTGGCAATCCTCCTGACCTGGGGTACCCACCAGGCCGTGTACCACTTTCTCTTCACCCTGGATTGGATTCCCCAGAGTTGGGTTTGGGGGGGGTTGGCGGCGGGGACGCTCTTCGGAGTCCTGGCCAGCGGTATGGCAGTTCGAAGGTACCTGAGGGAAATCTGACGTGGCTCTACCCATCGCCCATCTCCGCCGCATCTTGGCCGCACCCCTGCTCCTGGCCGTCCTCCTTCCCTCACCGGGGGTTGGGCAGGACCCCGACCTTCAGCGGCAAATCCAGGAAAGCCAGAGGCGCCTCGAGGCCATCCGTGAGGAGCGGGCAAGGCTCCAGTCAGAGATGGAGCAGGTTCGGTCCCGGGTGCGGGACGTATCCTCCGAGCTGAGGAATATCGAGCAGCAGCTCAGTGCCTCCCGCTCCGTCCTGGCTGAAGTGGAGTTCCAGAGTGATTTCGCCACCACCAGGGTGGAGGAGGTCACGGCCGAGCTCCTCAGGACCCGGGAGGAGCTTCAGGAAGGAAAGGCCATACTCCATCGCCGGGTGAGAGACATCTACAAGCGGGGTCCCCTCTCCTCCATCCGTGTCCTCCTGGGCGCCGACTCCTTCACCGACCTCCTCAACCGATATCGCTACCTTCAGCAGATCGCCGCCTACGACCAGGCCCTGGTGGAGCGGGTGACCACCCTGGAGGTGGCGCTGGATCTCAACAACCAACAACTCCAATCCAACCTGGCTGAGCTGGGGCGGCTTCGGCAGGAGAAGCTGGGAGAGGTTGCTGAACTCCGCTCCGTGGAACGAGAGAGGCAGGCCGCCCTCTCCCAGTTCCGAAGCCGCGCCGAACAGGCAGAGAGCCGCCTCACGCAGCTCGAGGTGGACGAGGGCCGCCTGACGGAGTTGGTGGACGACCTGGAAAGGCGGCGGCGAGAGGCGGAACGGCGAGCGACCCTCTCAGGCGTGGGCAGGGAAGGCCCCAGCACCCTCTCCGGGGCAGACGCCGGATCCCTGGATTGGCCGGTAGACGGGGACCTGATCTACCGATTCGGGAGGGAGCGGCGCCCGAACGGGACCGTTCTGCGCTGGAACGGGATCGGGATCCAGGCCCCTACCGGGACGCCTGTCCAGGCGGTGAGAGCCGGGACCGTTGTTCTCGCTGGGCCCTTCGAGGGGTACGGTCCCACTGTGGTCCTCAGTCACGGGGGGGGGTTCTACACGCTCTATCTCTACCTGGAAGACATCGGGGTGGTCCAGGGCCGAGAAGTCCGGGCAGGGCAGGTGGTAGGGACGGTAGGGGGCTCACAGACCCCCGAGGGACCCCATCTCGAATTCCAGATCAGGGCCCCGGTGGGGGGCGGCGCCCCCCAGGCAATGGATCCTCTCCAGTGGCTGAAGGGGAGGTCCCCGAGCCCATGACCCTCCATCCCCATTGGGGGCATTCTCGGCTCTTGGAGGCCCTCTCCCGAGCCCGAAGTAAAGCTTCCCTGCCAGCAGCTCTTCTGATACATGGGAGCCGGGGGGTCGGAAAACAACACCTGGCCCTTTGGATCGGCAGGCTTCTCCTTTGTGAAACCCCTTCTCCTGAAGGGCCCTGCGATGTGTGTCTCAGCTGCCGCCACGCACTGAGGCTGGAACATCCGGATCTCCACTGGTTCTTCCCTCTTCCTCGCCCGAAGCGGGCCTCCACCCCGGAAAAGCTGGGGAGAGCCTTGGAGGAGGCACGCTGGGAGGCGCTGGCAGAGATCCGAAAAGACCCTCTGAAGCCTCTCTCCATGGACGGGCCCAAATCCCTTTATCTGGCCGCCGCCAAGACCCTTCGACGGCAGGCCCAGAACCGGCCGTCCATCGGGGACCGCCAGATCTTCATCATTGCAGAAGCCGAAAGTCTGGCGCCAAAGGACTCCAGCTCGGAAGCCGCCAACGCCCTTCTGAAGCTTCTGGAGGAGCCACCGAGAGGAACCAGTCTGATCCTGACCTCTTCGGAGCCGGGAAGGTTGTTACCCACCATCCTCTCCAGGACCACCCATCTTCACCTCCCCCCCCTTTCCCCGAAGGAAGTCACCGATTTTCTGATCCAGGTCAAGGGAGTGGACCCAACGGAGGCTCGGCGGGTTGGCCCGCTCTCACAGGGAGCC
>CBDUAX010000406.1:0-4822 GCA_965365235.1 uncultured bacterium | reverse complement strand
CCCTCAACGAAGACCAGCAGTGGTGGTGGGACGCCATCCTGATCAACCTGATCCTCTATGCCACGGCGATTACCGCGGTCCTGGTGGGGGTAGGGCGGGTCGTGTCTCCGGCAGAACGGAGGTTTTGGAGGTTCTTGGCGCTGGCCATCGGCGCCCTTCTGGCTGTCTACCTGTTCTGGGCAATCAGCGAAGCCTTCGTCCCCTTCATTACCACCTCCGTCGAAATCGAGCTCGTCTCCCAAGCCGGTTACCTGGCGTACTACCTGTTCTTCGCGCTGGCGTTGGACAGCCATCGGACCGGGCGGGAGGGGCCGGACGGCCAGGAGCTCCAATGGATCCGGGCTGCGGGTCTGGGGTTGGCCCTGGCGGGTTTCCTGGCCTATTTCGCCGTCACCCCGGTCCTGGTCCACTTCAACGACCCCCTGGCCTGGGTGCCCATCCTCGTCATCTACGCCTCCCTGGACCTGCTCCTCTGCCTCCAGGCTCTGCGCGTTCGGGCCACCCTGGAACCGGGCCGCCTCCGTCGGATCTACGGGTGGGCCGCCCTGGTCCTGGGCAGCTTTTCGGTGGTGGACTTCCTGGAGGCGGCCGACTACGCCGGCCTGGTGGATTCGGAAAGCTTCGGGTTGGTGTTGGAGTTACAGTGGTACGTGCCGGTGGCGCTCCTCATCTTCGGGGCCCGGTTTTTCCACGTCCAGGACACCCTACCCCAACCCACGCCCCAAGGGCAGCCACTCTTGTTGAGGGGCGGTCCCCTCCTGGTCTACGCCGGCGGACTCCCCCTTTTTCACCTCCTATTCTACGCCTCGGACCTCCTGGATCCCGAGTTGCGGGCCCTCCGGGAGATCGTCGCTCTCTCGGCGCTCCTTTTGGGTGGGGGTCTCGCATTCCTCTACCAGCGGAAGGTCGAGGCCATGAACCGGGCAGCCCATATGGATCTGCGGGGCAGCCACGAGCGGTACAGTACCTTCGTCGAAACCTCGGTGGAGGGAATCTTCCTCCTTCGCTTCGAGCCCCCACTGCGGGTGGCTGATCCGCCCAGGATCCAGATGGCTCAGCTTTTCCGCCACGGCACCATCGTCCAGACCAATCATGCCATGGCCCTCATGTACGGGTACGAGTCGGCTGAGGCCATGATGGGACTGGTCTTGGGTGATCTCTTCCAGCGGGTGAAACGAAGCCGAAGGAACGCAAAGGCGGCGTGGAACTTTGTCACGGGGGGGTATCGGGCCATCCAGGAAACTCTGGAGTTCATCGATGAAGAAGGGAACCGAAAGTACTTCGAGGGATCCATCGTCGGGACGTTGGAAGAGGACCGGGTGGTAGAGGCCTGGTGCACACAGGTGGACGTCACCCAGCGCCTGGAGGCGCAGGAGGAGAGGGAGGAGCTGGAAGAACAGCTCCGACGGTCCCAGCGACTCGAAACCATCGGCACCCTGGCCGGCGGCATTGCCCACGACTTCAACAACATCCTGACCCCGATTCTCGGGTTCACCGAACTGGTGGACGATGCCATCCCGGGGGAGGATACCGAAACCCGGTCGAACCTCCGCCAGATCAGGAACGCCGCCCTCCGAGCCAAGGAGCTCATCGGCCAGATCCTCACCGTGGGCCAGCGGCGCCGATCGGAATTCGAGGTGGTCTCCGTACGGTCCATCGTGGAGGAGGCCCTCCAACTCCTCCGGAAAAGCGTCCCTTCCACGATCCAGTTCGAGACCCACTATACCAGCGATATCCAGCCGATCCTGGCAGATCCGGCTCAAATCCACCAGGTGGTCATGAACCTCTGCACGAATGCCCACCAGGCCATGAAGGGCTCCACCGGCACAATCCGGATCAGTCTTGCACCTGAATGGGTGGAGGAAGGGTCCTCCGCCTGGGCCGTGGAGCCCGGGGAGTACGTGTTTCTCTCGATTCGGGACAACGGCCCCGGGATGCCTCAGGAAGTCCTGGACCGGGCCTTCGAGCCCTTCTACACCACGAAGGAGGTTGGGGAGGGGACCGGCCTCGGCCTATCGGTGACCCACGGGATCGTCAAGAGCCATGGGGGCGAGATCCACCTGGAATCCGAGGAAGGCCGGGGCACCTCGATCCACATCCTTCTCCCCGTAACCGAAGCCCCGTTGCCCTTGGAAGAGGCGGATCCGACCGACCTCAGGCCGAAAGCCACCGAAGCGCTGACTCCGGTTGAGGGGATTCCCGTCCTGGTGGTGGACGACGAGGCGAAAGTCGCAAAGACCTGTGAGTCCATGCTTCGCCGGATGGGTTTTCTGGTGGAGACGTTCACCGACAGCCGAGAGGCCCTGCATCGACTGGAAGAAGGAGCAGGAGATTTTCGGGTCCTGGTCACCGACTATACCATGCCGGGACTGATCGGGCCGGAGCTGGCCAGGGCCGCTTCCGACTTGAACCCGGAGATCGGTATCGTGATTGCCAGCGGGCATCGGTTGGAGGAAACTCCCAACCTACCCGGGGCCGTGGTCCACCTGGAAAAACCCTACACCATCCCGGACCTCCGGGCTTCCATCGATCAGGCGTTGGAGCGGGGACGAGTGAAGGTCTGAGAGGAACCAGGCCGGTTCTCCCCAGGATCAACGGACCCAATCAGTCAGTCTTCCTCCCATTCGGCTCTTCCAGAGCCCGACGCACGGCCCGAGTCAGGGCTTCCGCTGTGAAGGGCTTCTCTACCAACGGGATGTCGCTTTTCGACACCTCGTCCAGGGCCCGGCCGCTGTGCCCGCTCATGAAGAGGACCGGGAGGCCCGGTCGTTCGCTTCGGATCTGGGCGGCCAACTCGTCCCCCATCATCTTCGGCATGATCACGTCCGTAATGACCAGCTGAATCGGGGCACCGGCGTGGGTTTCCAGAACGCCCAAGGCTTCTGGACCGCCGGAGGCAGACAGGGTCTGGTATCCGGCCCGGTCCAAGAGGGCGCAGGTCATCTTCCGCATCATGGGATCGTCGTCAACCACCAGGACCGTCTCGGTTCCCTTGAGGAGAGGCAGATCCTCCGCTTCCCCGTCGGGAGCGGCGTCGCCCTTTTCGCCCTCTCCCCTGGTCTCCGGAAAACAAAGGCGGAGCTCGGTTCCCACTCCCACCGTCGAGTCGATGAAGAGGAATCCCCCGGACTGGTTCACGATCCCATCCACCATCGCCAGCCCGAGGCCGGACCCCTCCCCTCGATTCTTTGTGCTGAAGAAAGGCTCGAAGACCTTCGGGAGGTCCTCGGCTGGAATCCCCTCCCCATTGTCACGGATCAGGAGTGCGCAGAACCTTCCCTCGGGGAGGGTAACGTCCCAGGCATCCCTGGCCATCTCAGAATCGATCCCCCGCGTCTCGAGGGTCAGAAGCCCCCCTCTGGACATGGCCTCTTTGGCGTTCAACGCCAGGTTCAAGAGTGCCCGCTCCACCTGACCCGGATCGGCATCGAAACGTCCTACCTCGGGGTCCAGAACGGTCTGAACCTTGATGTGTTCTCCGAGGACCCGGTCCAGCATTCCCACCGAATCCGACACGAACTCGTTCGGGCTGATGGACTGGGGTTTGAGGATCTGCCGGCGCCCGAAAGCCAGGAGCTGGCGGGTCAGCTCTGCCGCCTGGTCGGCGGCCTTCTTCACGTCCCTGAGCCCAGGGGCGTCCTCCCCGGCCTCCTTCTTCTCCATCAGGAGCAGGTCCACCGTTCCGGTAATGACGCCGAGGAGATTGTTGAAGTCGTGGGCCACGCCTCCGGCCAACCGCCCAACGGCCTCCATCTTCTTGATCTGCTGGAGCTTGTCCTCGGACTCCATCAGAGCTGCTGTACGTTCCTCGACCCTTTCCTCCAACGTCCGGTTGATCCCTTCCAGTTCACTTTGACTGGATTCGAGCTTCGCCACCATGTCGTTGAAAGCCCCGGCCAATACGCCGACCTCGTCCTCGGTCGTGACAGGTGCCCGGCGGGAAAGATCGCCCCCGGACACACCCCGGGCCGCTTCGACGATGCCACCCAGAGGCCGTGTGATGATGGCACTCACGACCCCCAAGACCCCGAATCCGGACAGGAAGATCAGGAGCGAGACCAGACCCACGATGAGGCGGGTTCGGGCCACCTCCTCTTTCAGCCCCTCCTGGGAGAGGAACACCTCAACCTCACCGATGGTCGTCCCCCTGAAGAGGACTGCCTCCCTGACCGAGAGGACCTCAAAAACGCCGGTGCTGGCGGGCACGCCGACATCGGGCGTTCCATCGGAACTCCGGGATACCCGAGCCAGGTGCTGGCCGTCGGACGTTCGCACATCCACCCGAATGACCTCGGCGGCTTCCAGCGCCCCGGCGATGGCATCCCTGACCCCTTCCCGGTCTTCGAAAGCCACCCCGGCTTCGGCATTGAACGCCGCCATGGCCGCGATGCTTCGTCCCTTCTCCAGCAGCGCAGTCATCTCCCTGTCTTCCATGGCCGCCGGAAAGAAAAGGAAGACGAAGAGCGAGATGGCCCCCATCACCAAGCTGAACGGAAGGAGGAGCTTCCAAAGGATGGATCTGGGCGCGCTCGGGGAGCGGACCGGGCGGAAGGACCCTACAGTCATGGGGTCCTCCCAATGATCTGCGCCATCTTTAACAGGGCGGAGCGGAAATCGACGTTCTCGGCCTCGGCCTGGGGCAGGTTGATGAGAATCCGAGGCCGCCCCTCCTGAAGGTCCAACCCCACCGCGAGCCCTTCGCGAGCAAACTCCGGGACACCCGAAACGGTGAGGACGCCCAGTCTTCTCGACTCAGTCGAGATCACACCCACATCGATGCCTCGAAGCGGCGCCACATAGAGGAGATCCACACCGGCAGCCT
>CBDUAX010000405.1:0-4827 GCA_965365235.1 uncultured bacterium | reverse complement strand
CTTGACGAGGTCGGCCCGTTCGTCCGGGCTCATACCCCGGACTTCTCCCCGCCCCAGCATCTCAAAACCCATCTCCTTGGCAAAGCCCTCCATGGCCGCGTTCTGGGCTTCCCGGTTTGCCGTGTTCTTTTCCGAGTTCAGGTAGCTCCGGAACGCTACGGTCTGGACCACACCACCATTCTCCTTTATTCGCATGAGCTGTTCGTCGTCCAGATTCCGGCTCACATCGTTGAGAGCCCGGGCCGATGAGTGGGATGCGATGATCGGAGCCCTGGAGAGATCCAGCATGTCCATGATGGCCTTCTTCGAGGGGTGGGATACGTCGATCATGATGCCCCACTTGTTCATTTCCCTCACTGCTTCCTTCCCGATTTCGCTCAAACCGTCGTGAAGCCACACCCCGTCCCGCTCACCGGTGTTGGAGTCGGAGAACTGACTATGCCCGTTGTGGGAGAGGGACATATACCGGGCCCCCAGCTCCTGAAACCGCTTCACGTTCCCCAGATCTGTCCCCATCGGGTAGGCATTCTCCACCCCGATCATGGCCACCTTCTTCCCAGACGCGGCAATCCGACGAACATCGTCCGATGTGTAAGCCAACTCGATGCGGTCAGGAGCATATTCTTCGGTAAGGCGGTGAATGGCGGAGAACTTGTCCATGGCGTTCTCATGGGCCGCCGCATACCCGGCATCATCCAGGTCACCCTGGCCCGTGTAGACGATGAGCCAGGTTACGTCCAAACCCCCGGCTTCCATCTTGGGGAGGTTCACCTGCGTATCCAGATCGGAGGTGTAGTTTCGTTCTGAAGTGAAGTTCCTCGTGTTGATGTCGTTGTGGGTATCCAAAGTGATGACCCGGCGGTGGATGCCGCGTGCTCGTTCCACGAGCTGGGCCTCAGTCTCCTGTACCGCTGCCTCCTCCTGTGCGGGGGCACAGGCCAAGGCAAACAAAAGGATGAGGGCCACAGGAACAGGAAACCGCTTACTAGTCCGCATCATCGACTCGCCATTGTGTGGGTGGATGCTCCAGTTGCATGCCGGCTGAAACGCACGAGAGGGTTTCAGGCTTTATGCCGGGGCCAGAGAAATATTTTCACGTGAATCACGTTGAAGCTACAATATTGATGGGGGACCTGACCATAGCCGGTGTGGGATGGCGCAATCCCGCGTCTCCTTGGCCCCGCACAGAGTGACCGATTGCCCATGAGTCCAACCGGACCAGAGACATCGAAGGTGAGACGCGGGCTGATCATCGTGGCGCTCATCGCCGCAGGTGAGGCCGTATTCCTGCTCCCCTTCGTCCTGGCTCGTGTCTTTCGTCCAACCTTCCTGGACGTATTCGGGATCACGAACCTCCAACTAGGGACTGCCTTCTCTCTGTACGGCGTCGTCGCCATGGTGGCGTACTTTGCCGGAGGACCCCTTGCTGACCGGTTCCCCGCTCGTCGCCTGATGACCGCCGCCCTGGTGGCCACAGGCCTGGGGGGAGGCGTCCTGGCCCAGATCCCTTCCACACGGGTGATGAATCTCCTATGGGCATTCTGGGGGCTGACGACGATCCTGCTCTTCTGGGCGGCGATGATCCGGGCGACACGAGAATGGGGTGGGGTCTCCGCACAGGGCCGGGCCTATGGCCTGCTCGACGGCGGCAGAGGCCTGCTTGCGGCGCTGATTGCCTCCGGTGCGGTCTTCGTGTTTGCCGCTCTTCTCCCCAGCGACGTCGCGTCGGCCACCCCGGACCAGCGTGCGGCCGCGTTTCACACGGTGATCTGGGTCTTCACCGGTCTGACCCTCCTCATCGCCTTCTTCGTTTGGGTGATCGTACCAGACAACCCGCCGTCCGAAGGGATCGAGGAGCACCCGAAACTCTCACTACGGGGGGTGAGGGAAGCGGGCCGGATGCCCGTGGTTTGGTTGCAGGCAGTGATCGTCGTTTGTGCCTACGCGGGCTACAAGGCGACGGATGACTTCTCGCTCCTGGCCCGTGATGCCCTCGGCTTCGATGAAGTCGCCGCCTCAGGCATCGGCACGCTGTCGTTTTGGATCCGCGCCGGCGCGGCAGTCGGGGCCGGGTACCTCGGGGACCGCATCGATGCTTCGCGGGTCATCGCGGGGGGCTTCGCGATCCTCATCGCCGGAAGCCTGGTCATCGCCTCAGGAGCCCTCGTCCCTGGGGTCGCGTGGATGCTGATCACGACCATCGTGGCAACGAGCGTCGGCATCTACGCCCTCCGAGGTGTCTACTTCGCGCTCCTGGCAGAAGGCTCGGTGCCGTTGGCGTTCACCGGGAGCGCGGTGGGCGTCGTATCCTTCGTCGGCTTCACGCCCGACGTGTTCATGGGCCCCCTCATGGGTGTCTTACTCGACAACTCGCCCGGCGTGCTGGGCCACCAACACGTCTTCGCATCGGTCGCCGTGTTCGGGGCCGTTGGCCTGATCGCCACCATCGCCCTCCGGCGAATCACCAGGAAGGCCTGAGGGAGCCCGGAAGAGGGAGGGGGGAACGTTCGTCGCGGAATCCGTCGACGCCCTGCCATCCAAACCTACTACTACTTCATCGTCCGGCCTGGCATCCACTGCCCATTCCACCTGGTGGAAATACTCCGAAAGAGGACCTTCTCCTTCGCCCAAACCGAACGTTCCTATTCCAACGCTACACCCGGAGGAACGACTCCCCTGCTCGCCGATCTCCAATGTCCCAAGCTCAAACACGGTCGGCGGATAGCCTATCCCTCGGTTCACCTCATCATGGCGTCCCAGGAGGTGGCCAGACCGGAGAGGAAGGCCGTTCCGTCGGATCTACCCCCGTTTATGGACTACACGAAACCATTTCCTCATAGCACTCTTTTTGACAATCAACTACTCTGGGGTGCAAGTTGAGGAATTCCTGCAGCAAAGAGTTCTGGATCGGACGGCGCTACTCCGAAGGCGGCGCTCATGTCTGATCTCTAAATATTCACGCTCACTCTGCCTCTCGTCCTGGGCCTCAACGTTGCTCAAAGGCTGAGGGCCGCGGCCCACGGGATCCGGTCCCACAGTTCACTGAGTTCTCGGCCACCGGGTCCGAGGTGGTCAGGGTGGACCAGCGGAAACCGTGTCTCCTCTCTAACGGGGGTGAAGATCGTGTCCCGGGTTCTCGTTATCGCAACCTTCAGCCTCCTCGTAGGGGGATGCGCTACCGGGTCCGGTGGAACCGGGGGAGAGGTCGACCTTTCTCAGGAAACCGGCGGCCTTTCCGTCCTGAGCTATCAGGAAACCTTCCTACCGAGAGCGGCCTTCATCGCCATTTTCGAACTCCCCGGAGGGGGGAACGCAGCCCTTCTCTTTCCCACGCGGGAAGAGGATCGGGAGAAGAGAGCACCCGGGACCCACTTCCTCCAAGGAATCATCCCGGCCTCCTTGAAGGCACAGCGAGAATTCTACGGCCCTCGAGCCACGCGCCTGTACAGAGGGGCATTCGGCGGGATCCCCGAGGTGGCGGTATTAGTGGTGGCCTCGGAAGCGCCTCTGAACCTGGAACCCTTCCTCAGAACCCCCACCGGAATTCGGGACCTCCTCCTCCAAGAGAGATGTAACAACGAGCACTGCACCCAGGAGGCACTCCTCAGGGTGCTCGTCCCGAATCCTGGCCTCGTGGAATGGGAGTACACCTCCGGTGTCGTCGTCCTACCCCGATCCTGGGAGGTCAGGAGATGACCAACCCGGTCTAAAACCCGGATTGACAGGACGTATCCCATTCCGGGCTCCCCCCAGGAGATCGTGGCTTCCCCAGACGGCGAGACCCTCTTCATTGCCAATGAAGCCGACGGGCTCACGGTTCTGGAGGTGGGGACCGGTCGCACGACCTGGGTTCCCCTCACGGGAGGTGGATTCGGGATGGCCGCCAGCCCAGGGTGGGACCGGCTGTTCATCACAATCCCCGCCCAGGGACTGGTGGAGGTAGTAGAGGTCAGCAGCCTGACCGTCGTCTCGACCATCACCATAGGCGGAGCCCCAAGACGCATCGCCTTCGATTCCTTCGGCACGGTCGCAGTGGTGGCCAACGAGGCAGGAAGGGTGGATTTCATCCGGTAGGGACAGCGGCTTCTGGGGAGAGCTATCCGAACCGAACCTGTTTCAGGCCCCGGTGCCCCCCCCCTTCTTTCCGAACGGCAAACCGTTAACCAGATTGACCACCGGTTGCCACACCTATTCCAACGGAAACCAGGGGAGACCCCATGCGCTCGGGTGCGAAACACATCGTTCTGGCCCTTCTCTCATTCCTGATCCTCACATCAAACGCCCTCGCCCAGGGCAACACTCACCTGCGGGTGGATGGCGAGAGGATCAAGAGCTACATCGCCTATCTCTCCACGGATGAGTTCATGGGCCGCCAGAGCATGACCCCCCAATACCAGGAGGCGGCGGAGTGGGTGGCCGCACAGTACGAGGCGTGGGGGTTGGAGCCGGCCGGAGACAACGGGACCTACTTCCAGAGAGTCCCGATTTCCCGGAGCCTCACCTGGTATACCGGGATTCCGGAAATGTCCATCAACGGGACTCCCCAGTTCCTCGATCAGGGAGAATTCTCCATCAACCCGGCCTCGACCGTGGCCACGACTGTGGATGCAGAAGTGGTTTTCGTCGGGTACGGTATATCTGCACCGGCCAAGGGGCTGGACGAGTACGCCGGCGTGAATGTCCGGGACAAGGTAGTTCTGGTCCTGACGGGATCTCCGAAGGACGCGCCGGCCATCGGCGGTGGAGGAGGATTTGGCCCGGCATCTCGATCGGAACCGGAACCTCAGGAGGAGTGGACCGCGGAATCGATGACCATGGCCAAGATCC
>CBDUAX010000404.1:0-4843 GCA_965365235.1 uncultured bacterium | reverse complement strand
TTCGGCGGGGCTAGCCATACGTGAAACATAGGTCTCCTGAGTGTGCCCAAGCGAGATCATGTAAAGGCCTCCACACCGGGCTCGTCCCGATCCACCTCGTTTCGCCTCTCTCGCAGGGCCATGAACGACTGGTCCCTCCCATCCCCACACGTGGCGAATCCCTCTCCTGAAGAGATGACGCGAGAAGAGGGAGAAAGGTAACGCCACGTTCTCCGGGTCTTGAGTGTCGTCTTCCCGTTCTCGAGGAGTCTGTCCGTTACCTTTTCCTCTCTTCCACCGTCATGTAGTCAGCACCCCGGGAAGATCCCCGGTGGTCGTGCCACTTCACTGACGAGGTGGTGCCAGGAGGATCCGAAGGAACGGGGATCCACGGCACCCGAAACAGAGGGAGAGACTCGGATGAAGATGCGGATGAAGACACTTACCCTTGGAATGGTCCTGGTGCTGGGGAGCGTAGGCTGCGATGGCCTGACCACCGAACCTGACAGCATCGACATGGCCGCCGTTCGGGCGGAAGCGGCACTCGTCGCTGCGGATGGGATGTTCCAGGACCTGAGCCTGGCCCAGGACCCAGGCCTTCAAGAGGTCGGATTCGATGGGATGGCGGGAGGACCCCTCCTAGCCGGTGGGCAGGGCGGCCAAGGTGGGCATGGCAACCAGGGTGGGCAAGGCGGAAACGGGGGACAGTGCCAGAGGATGGGTCAAGGACCCACCTTCGCATGCGGGCAGATGATGCGAGACGGGTTCACGTTCAACCGAGAGGTGACCTTCTACGACGCGGATGGTGTTGAGCAGCCCGAGGGCTTCGACGAGGCGACTACCGACGCGATCCACTTCGTCGTCGACGGTGAGGGGACGAGGGAACGTGCGTTCTGGACCGTTACGATCGAGCGATCGAGGGACATGTGGCTGACCGAACTTCTCACCGATGCTCATCACCTGAACGGTGAGGGTCACTCCCTGGTGTACAGGAGCGGAAATCCGGCGGACGGGGTCGAGAGGACCTTTGACATGACCGTGGACGTTCTCTGGGACGACGTGGTTCACCTTCAACCGAAAGCCGACCACCCGTATCCGGAGTCCGGGACCATCACCCGGGACATCTTCGTGGAGGTCACGAAGGACGGGGAGATCATAGGTGGGAGGGATGTCACGACAGTGATCACCTTCAATGGAACGCAATTCGTCACAATGACGGTGAATGGAGAAGAATTCGAGATCGATCTGGCCGAGGGTGGCGTGATGCGGCGGTGGATGAGAAGGTACGGTCAAGGCTGATCCGGAAGACCCTGCCCTTCCCAACCTCCGATTCGAGGGGGGGGTGGAAGCGGAGGGGGGCGGCTTTGCCGTCTCCCTCCTTCTTTTTTCCGCAGACCGGTGGCTGGGGCCCCTGGGCGCGGCCTGGCCCGGGTCCTCTCCACCCACGTTGACGTCCGGTCCCGAAGCCCACTACTCTCTCTCGTTCTGTACTCGAGCCTGGGACAGTAGCACCCTTCACCGGAGCTTTTGGCATGCAACGCCTCACCGCCCTTTTGTTTGGCCTCCTCCTTCTGGCCTGCCCTCTTTCGGCCCAAGAGGGCACCGGCGTGAATGGCCGGGCCTTCACCCCCGAGGATTGGTACAAGCTCACTCGCCTCTCCACACCCGCCATGTCCCCGGATGGGGAGTGGGTGGCTTTCACCGTCACCACGGTAGCCGAGGCCGACAACGCCCTCCACTCGGAGGTTTGGATGGTCTCCACCGAGGGCGGGGAGCCGGTTCGGCTGACCTCACCGGGAACCGAAAGCTCCCGCCCCCGATGGTCCGATGACGGCTCACAGCTCTTTTTCACCTCCCGCCGGGACGGAGGCCAGGGCAGCACATGGGTCCTCCAGATGGACGGCACCCGCATGGGGGAGGCCTTCCAGATGGAGATGGGGCAGCAGGGATCCGAGCCGAAAGACGGGTCGTTCGTCGTCTGGACCGAGGGCCCCGCAAATGACGAATCCCAGGATGGGGAAGGCGATGAGGCCAGGGAGGATGAAGAGAAGCCTGATCCGTACGCCCGTATGGTGCCCATGGCGAGGCCACCCCTCGGGAGCGTCACCAGACCTGTGGACCCCCAGCGGTTCGACGGCCGCCACATCGTGGATTTCCCCTACAAGAGGAACGGACAGGGCTTCACCCCCAACCGGAGGGAGCCCCGGGAGTACACGGCCACTCAGATCTGGAAGCAGATGGACGGGGACACGGCCAAGATCCAACTCACCGATGAAGTCTACTCCCACCGGGGGGCGGTGGTCTCTCCCGATGGTCGCTGGATTGCTTACACGGCAGACCCCTCCCTCCGACCCGACTCGGTGATCCAGGCTGAACGGGACTCCATCGCCAAGCTTCCGTACGAGGCAGCCCGGGACGAGGCGCCCCGGAACGACTCCGACATCTTCATCATCTCGGCCGATGGAGGAGAACCTCGCCGCCTGACCAGCATGAATGGCTCCGAGCGTGGGATCGAATGGTCCATGGACTCGGATCGCATCGCCTTCGTGTCGAGCCTGGAGAGGACCCAGTCCAGACGGATCTGGGTGATGGACGTCGATGGCGGAGAGCCCCTGAACGTCCTGGGAGACTGGCAGTACGAGCCCCAGGGGGCGAGCTGGATGCCCAATGACAAACTGATCATGACGGCGGCTGTGGGTGGACGGACGGCCCTCTTCCATGTGGATCCTGAGGACGGGGCAATCGAGGAGGTCATCTCCGGACGCCGGCGCATCAGTGGCTTCGACCCGGACGAGGCCTTCGAGAAGGTCGCTTTCGTGGCCACTTCGGTGGATCAGCCCACGGAGCTCTTCATCGCAGATATGGATGGGAACAACGAGCGGAGACTCACAGGGTTCAACGACGAGCTCAACGAAGAGATCGCATGGCCGAAAGCAGACCGGTTCGTCTATGAATCGGTGGGAGGCCTGGAGATCGAAGCCTGGCTCCAATACCCACATGGGTACGAGTCAGGAAAGCGGTATCCCCTGGTTCTCTACATCCACGGGGGTCCCCACTCGGCCTACGGCGAGGGGTGGTTCGACGAGTTCCATAACCTCACCGGTGCCGGGATGTTCGTCTTGTTCACCAACCCCCGGGGTTCCAGCGGGTACGGTGCCGACTTCACTTACTCGACAAGGGGTCGATGGGGGATGGAGGATTACGAGGACCTCATGAAAGCCGTGGATATCGCCATCCAGCGGGACGACGTGGATCCGTCGAAACTGGGCGTTACCGGCGGAAGCTACGGAGGGTTCATGACGGCCTGGATCACCACCAAAACCGACCGCTTCGTCGCGGCCCAGACCGACCGCATGATCTGCAACTGGTTCTCCTGGTACGGGACTTCAGAGGCTCAGGGACTGACGGAATTCGAATTCTATGGGAAACCCTGGGACAACCCCGATCTTTACTGGGACCTGTCGCCCATCAAGTATGTGGCCAACGTCACGACTCCCACCCTCATCGTGCAGTCTGAAGAGGACCATAGGACCCCCATGACCGACGCGGAGCAGTGGTTCATGGCTCTCGAGAAGCAAGGGGTTCCCGTCGAGTTCATGCGGTATCCCCGTTCGACCCACGACCTCTCACGGACGGGGGAGCCCTGGCTCCTGGTGGACCGTTTGGGTCGCCTCAGGGACTGGTTCACCTACTGGCTGGTGGAGAAGTAGGACGGCAAACCCCTCCCGAACCGCATGGAGCTTGTTGGGGGGAAGTCGTCAGCGGGACGGAGGAGCGCCGGGAGCCAGCTGGCTTCCGGCGCTTGTTTCGGGGGGGATCCCCGGTATCCGGGTTGGGGACGAAGGCCCCGGCCGAGCGTTTCTCAGCGCCCACCGCTTTCTGGGAGATTCCTCCATCTGACTTGCAGGTCCGAGCGGTCTACCCGGACCATTTCTATGGGGTAGGAAACCCCTGGGAAGGGATTGGGCTCCTCGGTGGTCCGTACCACGAAATAGATCACCTCGATCTCACGGTCCGGATCGCTCCGATCCGCCGCCCGATCGAATCCCATCCTCTCTACCTGGATCCGGTCGCCCCGGTCGCTGGGTCCCGCCCCCACGAACACGACCATATCGGCCGAAAAATCCAGGACGGGTACCGGCGGCGGGTCTTCCAGGGCTGCAGTAGCCTGAGCCCAGAAACGGGAAAAGGAGATCGAATCCCGGATGACCTCCCGGGTTCGTGGAATCTCGGCAGTGTCGTCGCGATAGAGAACGTCGCCAGGCGGGATCGACCATTCTCTCGCCACCGGGGCTTCCACGATCTGAGTAGAGCGTCCACCACAACCTACCAAAAGCCCGGTTATGGCAAGGACGGGGAAGAACAACGAGGCTTTCACTATCGCCGTAGGAGGAGGAGTCACCATCGGTCTCCCTTTTCTTCGACCCGCGGTCCGAGGGGAAAGGATCATCTTGTCCCAACAAGGCTCTGGGGACAAGACAGGGACCGGGACATGCCCGCGTTCAATAGGATCGGCTCCGGTGCTTGGAGGGTCAGGTCCACCCGTACTACTGCTCGGCTGTCCCCGAGCCGCCAGGTCAGGCGCCACTCCTCACCGCTGGCCTGCCAGTCCGCCTGGTGGAGGAGCTTGAACAGGGCCCAGGTGTCGGTGAAGCTCAAGCTCTCCACCTGCTCCCCGACACGAGCACTCAAGACCACCTCCCGTGCGTTCCTTCCGTCCCAGATCAACGTCTCTCCCCGTCTCTGATTCTGGGTCCAACGAACCTCCTGGCCGTCCAGGTTCAGGACAATTTCGGGGACGGTCGTTGAGGGCTGACCGATCATGAGGAATCGGAAATACGGCTCCCCGGGTCTGGCGTCGAAA
>CBDUAX010000403.1:0-4846 GCA_965365235.1 uncultured bacterium | reverse complement strand
ATCCGATCCCCTCACTGAGGTCGATGAGGTACCGAAGGATGGCGATGAAGTCATCCTTTGTAAGTACGGTAGTGCTTCTGGGCAGTTCGAGGCCGAGCCGCTGGTTGATCTTGTACCGGCCAACCCTGCCCAGGTCATAGCGCTTGGGGTTGAAGAACACCCGCTCCAGCGCCGCCCGGGCCGTATCGATGTTCGGTGGATCTCCCGGACGGAGCAGCGAATAGATGGCCGTGAGAGCCTCAGCCTCGTCCGTTGTGGGATCCTTCTTCAGCGTATTCTTGACGATGGGGCTGTCGGCCCTCAGGGAATCGGGATCCTGGCGAGTATAGATCTGGATCTTCTTGACCTTGGCCCGCTCCAGGAGCTCCATGGCCTCTTCATCCAGCTCCGTGGACTCTTCCAGGAGGACTTCACCCGTTTCGGGATCTACCACATCGGTGGCCAGAACCGAACCGGTGATGTCCCGGTGTCCGTCCTTCGCCGCCTTCTTGAGATCCACCTCGGCGATGTCGAAGAAGAGCTGATAAACCTCGGCATCGGTTCCGTACCCAAACGCCCTCAGAAGGGCCGTGGCCGGAAACTTCTTCTTCTTGTCGATGTGGACGTAACAGATGTTGTTGATATCGATGGTGAACTCCACCCAGGATCCCCGGAAGGGGATGATGCGGGAGCTGTGCAGCTTGGTCCCGTTGGGGTGGATGTTCTCCTCGAAGATCACACCAGGCGACCGGTGCAGCTGGCTGACCACCACCCGCTCCGCACCATTGATAATGAAGGTGCCGAGTTCGGTGAGGAGGGGGAGGTCGCCGAGATATACCTCTTTCTCGATGATGTCCCGGGGCCTGCGTTCCCCGTCCTCGATGTCCTCCCAGACAATGAGCCTCAGCGTCGCTTTGAGCGGCGCCGCATAGGTCATGTCCCGCTCGATACACTCCTCGACCGAGTACTTGGGCTCACCAAGAGTAGAAGTGACGTATTCCAGTGTGAAGTTCTCGTTCACGTCAGAGATGGGGAAGATCTCCCCAAAGACGCGATCGAGGCCGAAGTCCCACTGTTCCTCCAGGGGCACCTCGGTCTCGACGAGTTTTTCAAAGGAACGAAGCTGAACGTCCAGCAAATTAGGCATCGGCATGATCGGATTGAGCTTCGAAAAGCTCAACACCGACCGACCATCGCTCCGAATATCCAACGGGACTTCCCCCTTTTTATCGAGCCACGCGGTGGGTGGGGCCCGAAAAGATGGAAAAAAAGACTAGTGGCCAGAAGCCGTTACCCTACCCATGCCCCTGACCCGGGTTCCTGGACGCCAAGAAAAGGCGCACAGGACCCTACCCGGGGTGGACTCAGCCAACCCTCCCGGCGACGGGGACCCGCACCTACTAACGCTTTTCAAGCTCCGGTCCGACTTCTTCAACTCGACCGAACCAGGCGTGTAGGCCCCCGCCCCCCGGGGGTCCGGAGCTTTTCCGGACCCTGCCGGGAAGGGGCAGGTAACCCTACTTGAGTGCGACGGCCGCGCCGACTTCTTCCAGCTTGGCCTTGACCGCTTCCGCCTCATCCTTGGACACGGCCTCCTTGACCGCACCAGGAGCGTTGTCCACCAGCTCTTTGGCTTCCTTCAGACCCAGGCTCGTGACCTCGCGGACCACCTTGATGACCTGAATCTTCTTGTCGCCAACGCCCTCGAGGATGACGTCGAACTCATCCTTCTCTTCCGCAGCCTCAGCCTCAACGCCAGCCCCAGGCATCGCCGCAGAGGGTGCCGCAGCAACCGCGGTTACATTGAACTTCTCCTTGAAGGCATCGACAAACTCCGACAGCTCAAGGACGGTCATGTTGCCGATGGTCTCGAGAAGCTCTTCGTGGTTCACAGCCATGATGCAGAATTCTCCTTAACTCTCCCGGCCAACGCCGGCACTCTAGGACAGAAAAATCCGTTTCGTCGTTTCAAACGGAGACGAGGCCCCAAGAGGTCCTCCTCCCTTCGGCCCACCCGGGGCCAGGACGCATAGCGCGACCGTCGGGACGCCCAGCGCGTCCCTGGGGACCGCGGGAAGCGTCCGTATGGACGCCCCTTGCTACGCGCCCTTGCCCTCCTTCTCCTCACGGAGGGCCTCCAGAAGACCTGACATCTCCTGCAACTTCCCTTCAAGCGCTCCGGCCAGGGCTGCCATCGGTGCCTCCAGGGCACCGGCGAGCATCGCCAGGAGGGTCTCCCTGTTGGGCAACTTCGCCAGGCGCTCGATCTGGCCTGCGTCGAGAATCGAGTTTTCCAGGACGCCGATCTTGAAGACCGGTTTGTCGTCGTGGGCCTTCGCGAAATCGGCAACGGCCTTGGCGGCCTCAACCGGACCCTGGTGGCCGAGGATGACTCCGGTAGGTCCGTTCAGCCAATCGGTAAGATCGGGAAGATCCAACTCCTCCAGGGCCAGGCGAACCAACCTGTTCTTCACCACCAGGTACTCGGCTCCGGTTTTGCGAAGCTCGTCCCTGAGAACGGTCATGGACTTCACATCCAGACCGGAAAAATCCGTTAGGAAAAACGCCGGGGATTCTTCCAACTTCCCCCGGAAGTCCTCGACGAAGCTCTGCTTGTCAGTGCGTTTCATCAGGCGCTCCGTCGGTAAAGGTTGGGATCGATGGCGACGCCCGGCCCCATGGTGCTGGAGACACTCACACCCTTCAGGTACGTCCCTTTCGAGGACGAGGGCCGGGCCCGGATAATGGAGTCCATGAAGGCCTCCAGGTTCTCCGAGAGCTTGTCGATCTCGAAGGAAACCTTTCCGATGGGGGCATGCACGTTCCCCGTTCGGTCAACCCGGTACTCGATCTTCCCGGCCTTGATCTCCTTTACGGCCTGGCCCACGTCGAAGGTGACGGTGCCTGCCTTGGGAGTAGGCATGAGACCTCGGGGGCCCAGTACCCGGCCCAGCGGTCCGACCTTGCCCATGAGATCCGGAGTGGCCACGGCCACGTCGAAATCCAGCCAGCCCTCTTTGATCTTGTCCACGAAGTCGACGCCGACGTAATCGGCCCCGGCTTCCTTGGCTTCAGCCTCCTTCTCACCCTGGGCGATGACCAGTACCCTGGTATCCTTCCCGGTTCCGTGAGGCAGGACGACGGTCCCTCGGACTACCTGGTCTGCCTGGCGGGGATCCACTCCCAACTTGGCGGCCACTTCGACGGTTTCGTCGAACTTGGCAAAGGATAGGTCCTGAACGACCTGAATTGCGTCCTGTGGGGGAAGCTTGTCGCCGACCGACAGCTTGGATTTCGCGTCTGTATAACGCTTTCCACGTCTTGGCATTTTTCACGAGCCGGCTTGTCTCGCCCTCCCACCCCTGGCGGCTCACAGGGGGTGGTTCAACGGGCTTTCAGGTACCTTCTTAGCCTACGACTTCAATGCCCATGGAGCGGGCAGTCCCGGCCAACATCTTCACCGCCGAGTCCATCAGCGTGGTGTTGAGATCCTGCATCTTCACTTCGGCAATCTCCTCGAGCTGAGCCCGGGTGACCTTGCCAACCTTCTCTGTGTTGGGCTCGCCGGAGGCTTTTGCCAGACCGGCAGCCTTCTTGATCAGATAAGAGGCCGGTGGCGTCTTCGTGATGAACGAGAAGCTCCGGTCCCCATAGACCGTGATCTCCACCGGGGTGATGACCCCCTGGGACGCCTGCGTCTTGGAGTTGAACTGCTTGCAGAACTCCATGATGTTCACGCCGTGCTGACCCAAGGCGGGTCCTACCGGCGGGGCCGGGTTGGCCTGCCCACCCGGCACGTGGAGTTTGATGAACCCGATGACCTTTTTCGCCATTCTTATTCGCCGTTCCCGGCCCTCAGTATCCCTTCAACTGGGTGAAATCGAGCTCTACGGAGGTCGGTCGTCCGAAGAGCGAAACCTCGACCTTCACCTTCCCTTTATCGCGATAGACCTCTTGAACCGTGCCGGAGAAATCGCTGAACGGACCCGAGATGATCTCCACCACCTGATTCACGTGGAATGGAATGTCTTCCTGGGCCTCGTCGTCGGACTCCACCTCGACGCCAAGGATCTTGTTGATCTCTTCTTCGCGTAACGGCTGGGGGGCTTTCCCCGAGCCAACAAATTTGATGACACCCTGGATGTTGTTGATGATGTGCATGGTCCGGTCGTTCAGAACCATCTTCACCAGCACATACCCGGGGTAAAGGCGTCGAGTTACGGAAACCCGCTTCCCGTTCCGGATCTCAACCACGTCCTGGGTCGGGACCAGCGCCTCCTGGATTCCTTTCGCCTCAGGCTCTTCTCCGGGCTCTTCATCGATCTTCCGCTGAATCAGCTTCTGGACCTTGTTCTCGTGCCCGGAATAGGTCTGGATGGCGAACCACCGAGTCTCATCCATCGTATCGACTGACCCCCTACGCCCCGAAGATGCTGAGAATCAGCTCGACGATGGTCCTGGAGGCGACATCCATGATCCAGATGATCAGGGCCACGATGACAGAGAAGATGATGATGATGAAGGTGGCGTTTTTCAGCTGCTCATAGTCGGGCCAAGTGACGCGCTGAAGCTCCGCCCACGACTCTTGGACGAAGACCCGAGTGTCATTGATCTTCTGAATCATGGGACAGACTCCCCTTACTTGGTCTCTTTATGGGGCGTGTGCGTCTGACACCGGGGACAGAACTTCTTATACTCCACCCGCCCTGGGTGCAGACGCTTATTCTTCGTCTTGTTGTAGTTCCGCTCCTCGCACTTTGTGCAGGCGAGGATGATCTTGTCCCGGGGCATCGCTCTCGTCCCTTGGTCTGTTACTCGATGATCTCGGTGACGACGCCTGCACCCACGGTGCGGCCGCCCTCACGGA
>CBDUAX010000402.1:0-4849 GCA_965365235.1 uncultured bacterium | reverse complement strand
CCCGCCGATGATTCCCTCCACTTCCTCTTTGATTTCCTGAATGGTTCGGATCGGAAGATCCGAGTCCTTCACGGCATCCAGCAGGTCTTTTCGGAGTGGGTTGATCGCGATGCCCCTCTCCGTAACCACCACGTCGATAAGTTCCCCGGGGCCGGTCAAGGTGGTGACCTCGTCCACAAGGACCGGGATCCGATCCCGGACGGCGGGAACGGCGAGGATGCTGCATCCTGCAAAAAGACAATTTTGCCAACCTCCAATACCGTGGAGGAGGGCGCCGTCGGAGTGGGTGTTTACGTTCGCATTGAAGTTCACATCCACCTCGGTAGCACCGAGGATCGTCGCATCAACCATGGAGGCGAAGTTGCCTTTCCCATGGTAGTTGTATGAGGTGAAGGGAGATGACCCTACATGGCGGGGATCGGATCCGATGGAGGCGACACCGGCCAGATCAAAGGTCTGGCCGTCCAGGATGTAGTCCGTCAGGCCCTCTTGAAGGAGCTCCACCAGGTATTGGGTAGATCCGCCTCGGACGAACCTGGCCTTCACGCCTGCGTCCTTCATCATCTCCTTGAGGAACTGGACGAAGGCAAGGGCAATTCCTCCGGCCCCGGCCTGGAACGAGAACCCGTCCTTCATGATGCCGGCGTCTCTGACAAAGCGAGCCACGTACTCGGCAATGAGGAGACGATCGGGGCTCTTGGTGATCTGAGTGGTGCCGCTGACAATCTTCGACGGGTCACCGATGGACTCGACCTCAACGACGTAGTCCACATTATTCCCCTGGATCTGCCAGGGGATGCAGGGGAAAGGCACCAGATTGTCGGTCACCACGATCACGTGGTCGGCGTAGATGGAATCGGCCAAGGCGAACCCCAGACTCCCGCACGCCGAAGGGCCGTGAGATCCGTCCGCATTTCCGAACGGATCGGCTGTTGGAGCGGCGATGACGGCGATGTCGATGTGTACCTCACCGTCTTGAATGGCCTGCCAACGGCCTCCATGGGATCGGAGGACCCCAAGGCCCTTCATCCTGCCTTGGGAGGTATAGGCCCCGAGGGGCCCGTTCATGCTCCCTTCGATGTGGTGAACGACACCCTGCTCCATAAGGTCGATAACGGGCTCCTGGCAGGGGAAGGAGGCGGAGGGAAACCACATCAGGTCCTTTACACCCATCTCAGCAGCGGCCTGGAGGGCCTCCAGCGCCACCCGGTCCCCGTTTCGGAGATGGTGGTGGCTGGAGACCGTCATCCCATCCCTCAGCCCACACCGCTCCAGTGCGGTCTTCAGATCAGGAACCCGTTTGTCCCCATCCGGTGGGAAGTCCTTACACGACCGAATGGGAGGCGCATGTTTGGTCCCCTCAGGCTCGTGTGCGGCCACACCTTGGTAGGGAAGTTGGGGCTTCCCATTTACCACCGTCGGGACTCTCCGGCCGGCGGCGTTTCTGACAAACTCGTGTTCAGACATCGGTCCCTTCCTCCTTCACCAAACCGGATTCTCTGGCCTGATCCACGAGCTTCCGAGCCCGCAAAACCACCGGGCGATCGATCATTTTGGTTCCGAGGCTCACGACACCAAGCCCCTTTGCCTGGGCTTCTTCGAACGCCGCAACGATCTTCAGCGCTCGCTCCAACTCAGCCCCACCAGGCGCGAAAGCACGGTGAATTACCCTGATTTGCCGAGGGTGGATGCACCCCATCCCGACGAACCCCATTCCTCGGGCCCGCTCTCCCCAGGCCAGTAGGCCCTCCTCGTCCGCCACGTCGCCATAGACCGAATCAATGGCCTGGACACCGGCAGCCTTGGCGGCGTTCACCACGCGGCTTCGAGCCCAAAGGCTCTCGGATCCCTCCCGGGTCTTCACTACGCCCAGGTCCGCCGTGTAGTCCTCCAACCCTATGGTCAGGGCCGCCACCGTCTCGCTGGCCGACGCGATTTCGAATGCGTTCTCAATACCGAGAGCGGACTCCAGGATCGGCATGAGCCATACAGAAGAATCCACGCCCTCCTCGTGCCGGATCGCCAACACCCGGTCTGCGACTTCCCGGATCTCGTCGGCCCTTTCCACCTTGGGAATCAGGATAAGATCAGGGGCTTCCGGAACCACAGCGTCCAGGTCTCCGAGGCCGAGAGGCAGTTGGTTGATCCGAACCATTCGCTCGCCACCCAAGAAATCCACACACCGGAGGGCGTTCCGAACAAGGATACGAGCCGCATCCTTTTCTTCAGGGTGAACCGAATCTTCCAGATCCAGGATCACCCCGTCCGGCGCATGGAGGCCGGCGTTCACCATGAACTTCGGCTCATTCCCAGGGAGATAGAGGCGCGAGCGGCGAAGGCGGTCTCTTGGATTCTCCCCGGCTTTTGGCAGGACCACCATCCGTTTCGGTTTGGGATCGCCCCTGCCCTCAACAGGCCCTCCCCTTAGACGCAGGTAGGCGGCCTCTGTCCGGGCTGCCAGGACCCACGCAAGGGCGCCCTGGTCCTCCAGCGTGACCACCACGCCATCGGCCCCCAGCGCGCCGAGAGTGCTGAGGACAGTTTCACGGATCGAGTCCCCGAAAAGAGCACCCACCTTGGAGCGGATCTCCAACTGGATACCATCTTTTTCGGATTCTTCAATCCGGACCCAACAATCGGACCGGACACTGTCCCCTCGGCGACCGGCTTCTCCGCGGCTCGGGGCCGTTTCGGATCCAGGCTCAACAAGGCCCGCCATGGGACCTCCTTCGGCGGCAGGGTTGTGTGCCGGAAGGCGGAGCCGGGGGTTGGCCGCCCCCCGACCCCCTTCCGCTGGGGTGCTCAGCCGAGTTTCTCGATGATCGCGTCGGTGACCTGGGAGGTCGTGGCCGCACCATTCTCGATGGCTTTCGAGCCACCCGGCATCTTCATCATGTCATACGTCCGTACTTTGCCCTCGGACACCACGGCAGCCACGGCCTCTCGGATTCGCTGAGCCTTGTCTGCCTCGCCCACATGGTCGAGCATCATGACGGCAGAGAGGACCATGGCGATGGGGTTCACGATGGATGGTTTCAACTCCTGGTACTTCGGCGCCGATCCGTGAGTCGGTTCGAACACAGCCACCTCGTCACCGATGTTGGCAGAGCAGGCGAATCCCAGGCCGCCCACCAGCCCTGCGAAGGCGTCGGATACGATGTCCCCGAACATGTTTCCGGCCACCACGACCCCATAGTCTTCGGGGTTTTTGGTCAGCCACATCATCTGGGCATCGATGTTTGTGGACCAGTGCTGGATGGAGGGGTGCTCCTTCTGAACCTCTTGGGCCACCATCTCCATCATCCCGGAGGTCTCTCGCAGGACGTTGGGCTTCTCGCAGACGGTCACCGACTTGTACCCGTGCTTTTCAGCGTACTCGAAGGCCGCCTTCATGATTCGTCGGGTTGCCGTGCGGCTGAACACCCTGGTGGATATGGCGAGTTCTTCCTTGGGAAGATGCGACCAGTTTTTGAACTTCGGGTGTGTAGCCAGCGCATCGTAGACCTGCTGAGGGGGATTGGTCCATTCCAGCCCAGCGTAGAGCCCCTCGGTGTTCTGCCGGAAGATCGCCACGTTCACCGGCGGCTCCTCGAACCCTCCGGATGCGGTCCGCCGAATGAAGTTCAGTGGGTTTCCTGCAAAGGAGATACAGGGGCGGATGCAGATGTCCAGGTTGAACACCTGGCGAAGGCCGACAATGGGGCTGAAGTAAACAAGACCCTTGTCCTTCAGTTCAGGACTGAGCTCGACATCGGCCTCCCACTTTGGCTTCGAGGTGATGGCGCCAAAAAGGCCCAGGCCGTGCTCCCGAAGGAGATCGATGGTGCGCTGGGGGAGGGGATTCCCTTCATGGATCCAGAAATCCCATCCGATGTCCGCGTGCACATACTCGGCGTCGAAGCCCACGGCGTCGAGGACTCGGATAGACTCGGGGAGAACCGTCTGACCGATCCCGTCCCCAGGCATGGAAACCACTGTGTAACGTGCCATCTTGGCTGTGCTCCAAAGAGTGTTTGGGTTGATGGAGTCGTTGCGTTAGAGTCCCAGCTTCTTCCTGATCAGATTCTCGCTTCCGCCCGCTACCACCAGGCTCTGGGGAACTGTCCCCAGCGGCGGGAATCGAAATTCCTCCTTCCGGTAGGAAACAACCCCCTTGGAGAAGTCGACATCGAGCTCATCCCCTGGGATGATCGTCGCTGCACCGGAGGCAGGGTCCGTCTCGAGATCGCCTTTCAACCGGGCGACCAGCGTGGGACACTCGATGCAGATGAACCCGTTATTGTAGGCGTTCCTGAGATACGTTTGCGAGAAACTCCCAGCTAGGACCAGCCCGATGCCCTTGTATTTTAGGGCCGTAGCCGCCTGTTCCCGGCTGGATCCGGTTCCGAAGTTCCATCCGCCTACCAGGATGTCACCGGCCCGGGTCTTTTCGGCGAACTGTGGATCGTAATTCTCCATGACGACCGCAGCCATCTCTTCAGGACTCATCCCCTCCTTGTAGGTGTAGTCTTTCGAGTAGATGCCGTCTGTGTTGAGGTTGTCGGCCGGCACAAAAACCAGCCGCCCTCGGAATGAGGCCGGGAAGGCCGGGAGCCCGTGGAGTCAAACGGTGTCGGCCAACCAGAAGTGCGGGTTGAGTGCGGGAAACATCCCGTCCAGCAGGTCCCGGACGAATGGTTGGTCCCCGAGAACCGATGGCGCCAGGCGAGCCATGCCCTCGGTGCCCAACACGGCCCGGGTCAAGCTGCGACCGTCGGAGGATGCAACGACCAGCGGCTGGCATTACCTCGTTCAATCGAACAAGCCGGTCAAGATCAAGCCGAATCAGGATTACCAGGTCACGGTCGCC
>CBDUAX010000401.1:0-4852 GCA_965365235.1 uncultured bacterium | reverse complement strand
CACCTCGGCCAGTCGGTCGAAGGCTGCTTGCGTGGGGCAGCGGCCCAGAACCCGGCCCTGGCGGGAATCCTCCCCCTGCTCCAGTCCGACAACCCGGCCATCGCCACCTACCTCCGGCGGTTCAACCAGGAGGCGGCCGCGGCCGGTGAATCCCCATTCCTCCTGGATGCGGGACCCGAGTCCATCGAACGGATGAAGCCCACCATTACCAACACCTTCGAGGTGGGGTACAAGGGGACGCTGGCGAACAAGCTCGCGGTAGCCGCCGATGTCTACTATAGCAAGGTGAAGGACTTTGTCGGACCCCTCCGGACGGAGACTCCGTCGGTGTTCATGGTTCCCCAGGGTCCCGGAAGCATCGCCGAGTACCTGACCACCCAGCTCACTCCCCTGGTCATGGGTGGCCTCATGAGCCCTCAGGAGCTGGAAGCCACCGTGACCGCCCTTGTGACGAGCCTGGCCCAGGTACCCATCGGGACTGTGGCACCGGATCAGCGGGCTGGATCGGACCTGATCCTCACCTATAGGAACTTCGGGGATGTGGACTACTGGGGAGCCGATCTCTCGGCACAGCTCTTTGCTACCGATAAGCTCTCTTTCCGGGTCTCGGGATCCTATGTCAGCGACGAATGTTTCGATTTCAACGAGGACGGAGGGTGTTCCAGCGCAGTGGACATTGCCCTGAACGCCCCCACCAAAAAGGGGTCGTTTACGGCCCGGTGGGATGACAAGTCCTTCGGTTTGGCTGTGGAAGGCCGCGTCCGCTACAGTGACGGCTTCCCCATGAATTCCGGGGTGTTCGTAGGTGAGGTGGACCAGTACACAGTCTTCGATGCAAATCTCAGCTACAGGCTCTTCACCTTTCCCGGAATGACTGCCAGTGTCACCGGTACGAACCTCTTCGACGAGCTCCACAATGAGTTCGTCGGAGCCCCCATGCTGGGTCGGATGCTGATGTTCCGGATCCAGTACGACTTCTGACCGGGCCGGTCTGTCTCGACGGGTTCCCTAGGAACCGGGTAAGAGAAGGGGGTGGCTCGGGCCGCCCCCTTCCTTTCATCGAGGTCCCGATTGCAGGAACCGAACGTCCAGAACTCGGAGGGATCCGAATGAGCCCCAAGCCGTTTTCCAAGAGAGATCGACAAGGCGCCATTCTGAAGATTATCCGTGGTCACCGGGTAAGCTCCCAGAAGGAACTCCGAGACCTCCTCAAAGAGCAGAAGATCGAGGTCACCCAGGCCACCCTCTCCAGGGACTTGAAGGAACTTCGCCTGGTGAAGGTTTCCGGGGCCGGAGGGCGGTCCCATTACACGCTTCCCGACGAGTGGGAACACACGCCACCGTTGGAGACTCTCCTTCCGCCCCTGTTTCTTTCGGCGGAAGGCACCGGCCATCTCCTGGTGGTTCGAACCCTTACCGGGGGAGCCCAGGCCGTGGCCACGGGGATCGATTGGGAAGAATGGCCCGAGGTCCTGGGGACCATCGCCGGGGACGACACCATTCTTCTGATTCTTCGGAACGGAAAGGACCTGGGTTTGGTCCAGGCCCGGATCCTCGAGATCGCTGGGAAGAACTAGACTCCCTCCGCACCCACGAAGGCGACATTACCTGTTGACATCATCCGGGAATCGTGCATCTTTATGCATCCGGCTAAGGATCGTGCATCCGCCGGTGTTTGGGGAGGCGGGGAAAGCGGAAGACCGGAGAGGGCCTGGCCCTCTGCGACACACCTTGGCGGGAGGTGTTACCGGATTCTGGCTTCCCCGCCTCTTTTCTTTATTCAGGAAGACTCCTCATCCGAGTGTCCGCCCGGCCGCCTCAGCGAAGGGCTTCAAGGCCCGCATCATCTCACCGAACTCTTGGAAGTCCAGCGTCTGTTCACCATCGGAAAGGGCCGTCTCCGGGTCCGGATGAACCTCTACGATCAATCCATCCGCCCCCGCTGCAACGGCGGCGAAGGACAAAGCCTGGACAAGGTCCCGTCGGCCGGCACCGTGGCTCGGGTCGGCGATCACAGGAAGGTGCGTCTCCTGTTTGAGGAGAGGGATTGCGGCAAGATCGAAGGTGTTCCGTGTGGCGGTCTCAAAGGTCCGGATCCCCCGCTCGCACAACATCACGTTCATGTTTCCCTGACTCATCACGTACTCAGCTGCCAAAAGGAGATCCTTCACGGTGGCTGACATCCCTCTTTTGAGAAGAACCGGGCGGTGAGTGCGCCCGACCTCAGTGAGCAGGGAAAAGTTCTGCATGTTCCTTGCACCGATCTGTAGGGCCACCCTGCGCGTGTCCATGACCTCGGTGACGACAGGAATTCCCACTGTCTCCCTTACCTCGGCCAAGATCTCCAAGCCCTCCTTCCCCAGCCCCCGGAACGAATAGGGTGAAGTGCGCGGCTTGAATGCACCGCCCCGCAAAGCCCGGGCCCCCTTCGAGGAAACAAAATTGGCAATCTCCAGAGTATTCTCCCGGCCCTCCACGGAGCAGGGGCCGGCAATCAGGAAGATCTCCTTCCCGCCCACCAACGCGTTCCCCAAAGGGATCTCGGTGGGCTCAGCCGAGAACTCTCGGGCAGCGAGTTTGTAGGGTTTCATGACGGCATGGACCGCCTCCACCCCGGGAATGGAGCGGAGCGGAACGTGCCTGAGGCGTTCCTCGTCTTCTCCGATACAGCCAATGATCACCCGGGTTTCTCCCCGGGAGATGTGGGTTTTGAAACCCAGTGACTCCACTCTCTCTCGGATGTGGTCGATTTCAGACTCAGTGACGCCCCGGCGGGTCACGATAATCACGGTATTCTCCTGGAGACGGGCTCTCCTGCCCCGAAGGGACAAAAAGAAAAAGCCCCCGAAGGTATCGGGAGCCTGGCAGGGAAGCGGTTATTTTGTGTCTTGGTGGTTCCTTAACTCCGCACCCCCGGCCAGGCTTCCGGCCAATAATACTGGCCGCAGAAGCGAAAATATCGCCGGTGATTCGGGCAAAGGCTCCACATGATGGCAGAAGGTGCTTTGAGGCTTCTCCCCTGTCAAGGATTGCCCTGGCAACCCCCCCTGGCGAGGCCTAGATTCTCGGCTGATAGCACTTTCCGATCCTCCAGGGCCAAGCCAGGAGAAGAGCGCAATTGACCCCCAATGGCTCCTTTAGGGGCGGGAAAGAGGCGGCAGGGGTCCAAGCCGCGGCTGGGATCCAGTCCGGAATGGTCCTGGGACTCGGGACAGGGAGCACGGTCGCATTCTTCCTCAAGGCCCTCGGGACTCGGCTCGCCTCAGGGGACCTCAAGGATATCGTGGGCGTCCCGACCTCACTCCGCACCGAAGCTGCGTCCCGCGAACTGGGGATTCCTCTCACGACGCTGGAAGAGGCTGGGACACTGGACGTCACCGTCGACGGGGCCGACGAGGTGGCTCCGAACTTCGATCTCATCAAGGGGCTCGGCGGTGCGTTGCTTCGGGAAAAGATGGTGGCCCAGGCCACTCGACACCTGGTCATCATCGTGGACGAAGGAAAGATCGTCTCGCGGCTGGGGACCCGGTCCGCTCTCCCTGTGGAGGTGGCACAGTTCTCCTGGAAGAGTCATCGACCCTTCCTATTGGAGTTGGGAGCGAATCCGGTGCTTCGAGCCAAAGGGGACGGAAGTCCGTATCAGACCGACAACGGCAATTACATCCTCGACTGCCGGTTCGAAGGCGGGATCCCCGATCCCGGTGAGATCGATCTGGCCTTCGGAGCTCGGGCCGGAGTACTGGAGTCAGGGCTCTTTCTGAGGATGGCTCGTGAAGTACTCGTCGGGGGCGCCGACGGGGTCAGGATCTTGGACCGCGTCCAGTGACGGTTCGGAGAATGATCTTCGATTCTGCCAGACTCTCAACCGATGCGAGGACGCTTTGACCCTCATCGCACCGTCAATCCTCTCCGCCGACTTCGGCCGGCTGGCCGAGGAAGTTCAGGCCGTCGAAGCGGCCGGGGCAGATTGGATTCATGTCGATGTTATGGATGGGCACTTCGTGCCGAACCTAACAATCGGGCCTTTGGTCACGGAGGCCGTCCGCCGAGCCTGTAACCTCCCGGTGGACGTCCACCTGATGATCGAGAAACCCGAGCGGTACATAGGAGCGTTTGCGGACGCCGGTGCGAATTGGATCACGGTCCATCAGGAAACGTGTCCTCATCTCCATCGAACGCTGCAGGAGATCCGGGAACGGGGTGCCTCGCCGGGCGTGGCGTTGAATCCATCCACATCCGAGGTCACCATTGAAGACGTGATCCCGGAGCTGGCCATGGTCCTTGTCATGACGGTGAACCCCGGGTTTGGTGGGCAGCGCTACATCCCCAACTCGACCCGGAAGATCCAGCGGATTGTTGATCTCCTGGAAACCAGAGGACGGGGAGACGTGATGCTCCAGGTGGATGGTGGAGTCGATCCGGAAACCGCTCCCATTGTCGCCGGAGCAGGGGCCACGGTTCTCGTGGCGGGATCAGCAGTATTCGGCCATCCCGAAGGCCCGAAGGCTGGGGTGCATGCTCTGAAGAGGGTCCTGGAGGGTTCAGATTGAAAGGGATGTGAATGTCGGATTTACCTGTAGTCGACATGGCTGCCATCGAACGCCTGAAGAAGTGGGGTGGGAACGAGCTTTCTCAGAAGATGGTGGGGATTTTTCTGGACCACGCCGCACAGATATGGCCAAAGGCCCGGGCCTGGGTGCTCTATCCTCTCGGCATCGTCACCGGCCTGATGACGGTCTGTGCCGTGGCGCTTCCCATCGGCTCGAGGTTTCGGGAAGAAGCCGCACTCTTTTCTTCAACCTACTTTCTGGAAACGGGGCTCTACCTCGCTCTGGTGGGCGTGGGCGCTGCC
>CBDUAX010000400.1:0-4870 GCA_965365235.1 uncultured bacterium | reverse complement strand
GCCAACGCCTTCGCCCGCCTCTTCGCCCGCCGCCTCAAAGCTGGGGGGCACGATGTGATCATGATGGATGCCAATCGGGACAGTGCGGAGAAAGCCCAGGCGGAGGGGCTGCGGGTGGTGTTCGGAAACGCTCTCGAAGAGCGGGCCATGTTGACGGCTCAAATGGAGTCTCGGAGCGGCATCGTGGGCCTCCTGGCGAACCCGGCCCAGAACCTCCTCTTTGCACAGACCGGGCGAGAGGAGGGAGGCGCCCCTCGGGCCTGGGTGGCGGTCCAACGTGGACCCGGGGCTCCCGGGGTCGACGCCGTCACGGAGACCGGCGCTCACCTGCTCTTCGGCGAAGCCCTGGACCTGGAGCTGTGGTCGGTGCGAGTCCGTCACGAGCTGGCCAAGTTGGAGGTATGGAGGTGGGAGGGGACGGGTGAGGGATCCGCCGATTCGGACTGGCGGATCCCCCGGGAGCTCCGAAACAAACTCCTCCCATTCCTCCTGAGCCGGGACGGGAAGCACGGCTTCATCGATGAGACGACTCGCCTGAAGCAAGGAGACCAGGTGGAGTGGCTCATCCTTGCGGAGGGATCGGACTTCGCCCACGAACACCTCCGGGAGTTGGGCTGGGCTCCCGTGGAGGCGAAGACGGAGGAGGACGGAGCCTGAAAAAGCGATCCCTACCCGATGATCAGCCCCACTGTGAGGAAGATGTCGTGTTGCCGGTCACCCTCCTCCAGAACCGATCCACTGACATAGTCGGCGACCTCCAGATTGCCCCCCAGAATCCCCAGGTTCCAGTCGAATCCCACTCCGAAGACCAGGGTTGCCTTGGACTCATCGCCGAAGGCGTCCTCGAGCTGGGAGTCGGAACTGAACTCGAAGTCGTAGCGTTTGATTCCACCACCCGCCAGGGCATAGGGGCGCAGAGGTGAGCCCGGGCCGAAGGGCCTGAGAACGGCGCTGGCAGAAACCCCCAGGAGGGTGCTCCGGAGATCGCAGGCGCTCCCCTCACACCCGATCCCACCCACGGGCACCTCGGAGTCGGAGCCGTAGAGGCCCGTAAGGCGAAGGCCCAGGAGATTGTCCGAGGAGAATTCCAGGGTAAGGCCGTAGGCAAAGGACGTCTCCTGCTCTCCCACGTTTCGAATCCCATCCGCCGAGTCAACGGTGCCCAGGTCCGAAACCGAAGCATAGAGGCCCACCTGGGGGATGATCCTGAACTGCGCTTCGGCCGTGGCCGGAAGGAGAAGAGCACCCAGAAAGAGGGTGGTTAAAAACCCGAACTGTTTTGACATGGAATTTTCCGGTGTGATGGGTGTCTGGCCCAAGCTGCCGTCGGTCCGGCGGGGGGCGGCCGAGCACGACGGTCTTCCCCCCCGCCTTTTTGGATACACCCCCAGAAACTGGGGGGATCCTCTACCCCCCACCCGTCCCCTGGAAGTAGCGGGTCGAGACCCAGTTGGCGTCGGGGGAGGGAATGATGGCCTCCACCAGGCCAGCCACGGCAGCAGGCGTATTCAAACCCGCAAAGGGGCCCAGAACCTCTTCTGGGCCACCCGGCTCTGCCAACTGATCCAGGGCCAGGGTGCATTCGCAAGCGATGGCCACAACCGTGATGGGGGCGTTGGCCTGATTCAGCTCCAGGTTCCGGTTCCCCACCAGACCGCCGGTGCCTCTGGGGCTGAGATAGGCCGCTCGGTGTCGGAGAATGACCCGACCGGTGGCTGTGGCCACCCGGGTCATCCCAGGCTGGATTCGCCCATCCTCCCGGGAGGGGTCGGGGTACAGGAGACCCACGCCCCGGTTGGGCCAAACCTCAAAGAGGGCCAGATAGGCCGGACGGTTTGTAAAAACCGCCCAGCCGTTGTGGTACGGCTCGATCTCCAGGGAAAGCCCGGTCCCTTCCGGGGCGGCCTCCGCCGGGACATGGGCGGGCCCGGATGAAGCACAGGCGAGGGGGGCCAGACACAGGCCTGCGACCAAGACCAGGAAAAACCCCAACCGACTCATCCGGAACCTCCTTGCAAGAAATCCAGGGTTTGCCATCCCGAGGGCCACCCCTACATCATCTTCTTCCGCTCTTCGTCGGTGAACTCGTCCAGAATCTGATCTCCCCGTCGGAACTGGTCCCGCATCCGGGAGATCTTTCCGGCGGTGGCCTCATAGGCCGCGCCCACCTTGTCCATGGAGTACTGGGCGGACCCTGCCCCGGGAATCCCCAGACTCCCGGCTTCGGCGAAGGCGTCCTGATTGGCGCCAAGAAAGGTGAAGTGCCAACCGTACTTCTCCTGCTGGTGCTCGATCATCTCCTTGATCTGGTCCTTCTTGAACTCCTTGCTGGAGTTCTCGAGGCCGTCGGTGGTGATGACGAAGATCACCAGGCCGGGCCGGGCCGCCTCGTCCATCCGGGCCAACCGCTCGCCGGTCTCGTTGATGGATCGTCCCACCGCGTCCAGGAGAGCCGTCATCCCCCTGGGGACCAGGTGATAAGGGGGGACATCCTGGATGGGGGTCCCGCTGTGGACGATGTCGTACTCGGTGTCGAACTGGACCAGGGTCAGGAGGGCATCCCCGGGCTCCTTGGCCTGGGTTTCGATGAATGCGTTCACACCCCCCTCGGCGTCTTTTTTTCGCTCCTGCATGGAGCCGCTACGGTCGACGACCAGGGTGATATCGGTGAGGTTCGATTTCATGGGAGGGTCCTTTCAAAAAGCCCCTGAGGAGGAGGGGCACCTCGTCCTTTGTACTACGCCGGACGACCCTCAAGGCTCCCCTCCCCTTGTCACCAAACCCTACACCCCGGAATCTTGGGCTGGAAGAAGGCGGATCCAGTTCAGCTTTTTACCCGGGGGGAACCGTGGCAGGAAAAGGCTTTCGATCCAGCGTGGGATTCTCCCTGAATGTGGGTGTGGGCATGAGCCTCCTCCTGAGTGTTGCCTGGCTCGCAGGTTGCCAACCCCAGAGCGGCCCTGCCGCCCTCACCGGCGATTGGGACTACTACCGTATGCTGGGAGGGGAATCCCGAGGAGGGTTCGAAGCCAAAAGGCGATTCGGATTCGCCCACTTCGACGGCGCGGACCCGGCGGGAGCCTGGCTTCACCGGAGGGCCGGGGGTGACCTGGAGGTCATCCAGGAGTTGAGGCTGGAGGGGGATTCCCTCTTTCTGGACTTCGCTTCCGGGCGCTCGGTCCAGGCCCTCTTGGGCCGTGACACCATCTCCGGACGAATCTTCCAGGACGGGTCTCCTGTCCAGCGGATGTGGCTGGTCAGACGGAATTCCCCGCCCACCTACGAGCCCTACTTCCCCCTCTGGGACACCCCTGTTTCCGATTCCACCTACGCCGTGGAGATCGATCCGGCCGTACCCATGTCGGCCCGGGACGGAACGACCCTCATGAGCTTCGTGGGAAGTCCCGTGGGGGACGGTCCCTTCGGGGTCGTTTTGGAGCGGACTCCCTACCAGAGGATCGATACGGCCAACGCGGTCTTCTGGGCTTCCCGGGGGTTCATCTACGTGAAGCAGGACGTCCGGGGCCGGGGGGGGTCCGACGGCGTGCTGGATATGAACGCCGGACAGGAAGAGGACGGATACGACGCGGTGGAGTGGGCTGCTACCCTTCCGGGAAGCAACGGAAAGGTGGGGATGATCGGCCGCTCGAACCCGGGTCTCTACGCCTGGTACGCCGCCATCGCAGCCCCGCCCCACCTGACGACCATCGCTCCGGTGGTGGCCACGGCCGATCCCATCCGCTTGGTGCCCTATATCGACATGGTCTTCTCGCCCACCATCGTGCCCTGGCTCTGCTACACGGCGGAAAAGGAGACCCTGTCGGACATGAGTGATCTGGACGTGGTCTCGGCCTTCAACCATCTCCCGGTCATCGAGGCGGCCGAGCGGGCGGGGTGTCCTCGGCGCCAGTTCTGGGACGACTGGTTCGATCATCAGTACCTGGACGACTACTGGGAGGCCCTCTCCATCGAGGCACGCCTGGACCGAGTGAAGGTCCCGGTCCTGGGGATCGCCGGGTGGTATGACGATGCTCGGGGGAACATCCGGAACTTCGTCGGCCTGGACACCCTCCCGGATCCCCCCTTTCAGCGGATGGTCATGGACCCGGGTGCCCACAAGGGCATCGACTATGTGAACGGCGACTTCGGCCCCCGGGCGCGAATCGACCACCGTGCACTCCAGCTCCGGTGGTTCGATTTTTTCCTGAAGGGGCTGGACAACGGGGTGGACTCCGAACCTCCCATCGACCTCTTCATCATGGGAGACAACGAGTGGCGGCAGGAAGATGAGTGGCCCCTGGCCCGGACCGTCTTCACCGACTTCTACCTGCACTCCGGGGGAGGGGCCAACGGGGGGAGCGGGGGCGGTCCCACTGGGCTTTCCTCAGACGGTTCGCTGAGCACTTCCCCTCCCGACATGGAAGAGCCGGCCGACACCTTCACCTACGATCCCGGGAACCCCACCCCCTATCTGGTAGACGCCCGGGAGTTGGAGTTGGGATTGAACGAGGATTACTCCGACATCCATGCGACCCGATCCGATCTCCTGGTCTTCACCTCCGATCCCCTGGAGGAGGAGATGGAGATCACCGGCCCTATGACGGCCACCCTCTACGCCGCCTCCGACGCCAGGGACACCGACTGGTACGTCATGCTCCTGAACGTCTTTCCCGACGGGAGGGCCGAACGCATCCAGGAGGCCGTGGCCCGGGCCCGCTTCCGCAACGGCTTCGACCAGCCTTCGCTTCTTCAAACCGGCCAGGTCTACCAGTATGACATGGACCTCTGGTTCACCGGAATCGTCATCCCTCCGGGGAACCGACTTCGGGTCGCTGTCTCCTCGGCGCTCTTTCCCAAGTACGACCGGAAC
>CBDUAX010000399.1:0-4871 GCA_965365235.1 uncultured bacterium | reverse complement strand
CGTCACTTTCGGGATGCCCTGGAGGGTCGAGGGGTCCAGGTGAGGGGCACCGTGAGGGTCATCAGCGATCCATCGTTGTCGGCCCTCCCGACGGGGGTCGCCCGGGACCCGGGGCCCGGCTCCTACCCGAAGATCATCGATGTGATCACTTCTCCTCCCATCCTGGAGATCCTCCGTGTGGTGAATAAGGAGAGCAACAACCTTCTGGCCGAGACGGTGGCCAAAACCCTTGGTCGGGTCACCCTCGGAGATGGGTCTTTCCAAGGGGGGATGGAAGCGGTGGAGCAGTTTCTGGTCCGGGACGTGGGGGTATCCCCCCACGGGATCGAGCTGAGGGATGGGTCGGGTTTGTCGGCGGAAAACCGAGTGACGGCCGGGGTCCTCATCCGAGTTCTCGAGTTTCTGGCCGCTTCCCCGAATTGGGACGCCTTCTGGGAGACGCTCCCGGAGGCCGGAGTCCGCAGAGAACTCGGACGGATGAGTGGGACCCCGGCCAGCCGCAATCTCCGGGCCAAGACCGGAACCATGGACAGAGTATCGGCCCTGAGCGGAATGGTCAGGACCGCGGCCGGGGAGCGGATCCTATTCAGCGTCCTGGCCAACGGGGTCCGTTCCGAATACCGGGCCAAGAGGGCTGAGGATCGCTTGGGAGTCCTGTTGGCCTCCCTCCAGCGCCCCGGGGGGCTCGAGGGGTCTCGAGCCCCTTAGGAGGCCGTTCCCAACCCGATCTTCTTTTTTTTTCGGTGCCGGACTACCCGGTGCGGCCCTGCGCCACCTTGAGGCGTTTTTGTAGCTCTACTTCCGACATCGTGGTCAGGGTCCGTTTCGCGGTCTGGGGACTATTCCACCTGACATCGACCAGAGGCACGCCCTCTTCCTCTGGCCGATTCCCAGGGTAGAAAAAGAAACAGTAGCGCCCCTTGTAGTCGTCTCCGTCCCGCTCCCGAATCGAAGCCACCCACGGCTCCCCATCAACATCCCGGAACTCTCTCATTCTTGTTCTCCAGCGTTCAAACAGGACTCACGCCACCGGTCTCCGAACGCTCAAACCGGAGAGTTGGGGTCGGAGGAGGAAGTTCCGGAGAACCAACTTCACCCCTCCCCCCTCCCTAACTTTGGTTGGTGTGGCCCCGGTGTAGTGCTTCAGGGCTCTTCGGAAGGCAGCCCCGGATGAATACTCCAATTGCCGTCCCACGCTCTCACCCGTGCGCCCGGGTTCCTCAAGCCAATGGCCCGCATGGAACAGCTTCGTCCAGAGCAAGAAGTGGCCGAGGGATGGCACCCCGTAACTCTTCAGGACCTCACTGATGAAGGGGCGGGTCAAGCCCACCTCGTCAGCCATTTCCTCGGCCGACCAGCGACGGTGGACCGAGTCCATGGCCAGAGAGGCCAATCGGAGTTCCCGGCGAGGAAGATAGGGGCTGAGAAAGCGGGTAACCAGAGACGTTGCCGTCCCCTCCTGGGCCCTTGCCAACGCCCTGGCCAACTCCGATTCCAGGTCCTCGGCAGTCAGGAGGATCAGGTTCCGTATTCCGGCACGCCCCAAACGGAAGAGCGTGAAGGGATCTCTCAGCTTCCGGACCAGGAGCACCAAGCCCAGGTGAGGAAATTGGCTCCTGAGGTCAGCCAGGGCTCCCTCCGATGAAGGGACCGGGGGAACGGTGGAAAGATCCACCAAAGCGCCGGTCACCGGACGCTCGCGAGTAATTCGTAAAAGCCCACCCCAGGAATGCGCCAGCGCCAACGCATGCCTGGGCTCAAGGAGTTCGCAAAGCTGCTTCTCCAAGGCACGATCGCCTGCCAAAGTCGCAAAAAATGCCATGACCTTCGGAAAAGATATACCCCAGTCCGGAAATGAGTCGGCGGACCCGTCCAGGTCAGCCAACCTTTAACAACACCAGTTCTTGTTCTACCGCTAACTCTTTCAGCCGTCAACTATCGACAGCCGAGGAACTCACATGAAGAAGGTCCGGATCCTCCTCACTGCAGCCTTTACCGTCCTGGCAATGGGCGCCGCCGCTTGCTCGTCCCCAACCGGCCCCGACCATACGCTCGGTTCCGACAATCACACCTTGGGATCGGGGAACCACACATTGGGGTCGGGGAACCATACCCTCGGGTCAGGGAATCACACACTGGGGTCTGGCAACCACACCCTCGGTTCGGGCAACTAGGACCGAACACGGACTTCTCGGGCACCAGCGGGGTCTAAGGAAAAGATAGGCCGCTAGAGTGCTCCGACAGCCCCTACCACTTCTGCCCGCATTTCCTGGAGGCCTCGTCTGACTTCCAGGATTTCCGGGCTTGGGTCCAGGTCCGGGAGACGCTTCAACCCAACGGGTCGAGTATGACCGGAGGGGGGGCGTTCCTGTCCCTGGGCCTTCTCGGCTTCGAAGATCAGCTGGCTCAATCCGTGCTTTTCGGCCGAGGCCAGGGCTCGGGCAAGCCAGCTCTCTGCCTCCTCCAGGTGCCCCAGGGCCTGTAGGGAGAGGCCCCGGTAAAGGAGGATCTGGGCTTGGACCACAGGCGAAGCCTCGCCCCAGTCCAACCCGTCCACCTGGGCCCTGAGCCCCTCATACCGTTCCTCATCACCCCTCAGGGCGGCGATATGGGCCATGCCGTCCATGGAGAGGATCCGATAGTCGTAGGATCCCACCTGGGCAGCCACGACTGAATATGCATCCCAGGCGGCGGACAACTCCCCTCTCTCCTTGAGGACCCCAGCCAGGTCGAAGAAGGCCTTCAGCGTCCCTTCTCTGGCCTCATAGAATTTTGCGGCCTCCCAACCATGATGGATGGCCGTGTCCAGCTCCCCAGCCAACTTCTCCACCGTCATGAGATCGTGGTGGGCGATGGCCAAAGCATGGCGATCCCCTTCTTCCCGTCCCAAAACCAAGACCTCCCCGAGAACCTCCCGAGCCCGCGGGAGATTCCCCCGGTCTCGGTAGGCGTTCCCCATCCCGTCCAGGACCAAAGCCAGTTTTCGTCTGCTCCCGACCTCCTCCGCAACACGCCGGGCCACACCATACCAATGGACCGCATCGTCCCAGCGCGCGAGCTTCCGGGAAACCCGCCCAAGGAACCGAGCGGCATCCACGGCCACTCCCACGACTCCCTCGGCAACGGCGAGTTGGTACGACATCCCATGTAGCTCGTGGGCGCCACTCAAATGCCCCAATGCCTCCACTTCACCACCCCATTCCAGGACCGCAGAGAGTAACTCACGGTGATCTTCCTCATCCACAGCCACCAGAACCCGCTCCCACATCTTCCTCTCGGAGCCTCCCTGGGCGTGGGATTCCAGCTCTCTCCTGACCCCATCGAGTTGGTGGCGTAACCCCTGAGAATCCACAACCAGATCGTCATCGACCAGGGTTCGGATCAGGCGGGCGACCAGGAAACGGGTGGCGATGGTGGCGCTGGCCGCCTCATCCCCCTTGAGCCCCTCGATATCGCCAAGGACCGGCCACCCGGCGAACCGCTCTTCTCTCTTCCCGATCTGACCGGACCGCAGAATTCCAGCGTCCTCCAGGTCACGATGGAGGAGGAGGGAAGCGCACTCCCCTGCAATAAACATCAAGTCCCCGGCCACGGAGGTGGACAGGGACGTTCTGGGTGTCAGAGAGTCAAGGCAGAGGAACCAGGAGCGGGGCCCGTCGCTTCCCAGGGCTACCGTACAAACGCTTCGGATACCGGCACCGTCTTTTCCTAGCTTCTCCCAGGCATCAGGGATATCAAGCAACCCAGGGACACCAACATCCCAGGCTCCGGCGAAGGGGGCGGGGGAAAAGAGCCGCCTGGGCCGATCCGAAGCTAGATCGAGCAAAGCATAGGCATGGGGAAGGCCAGGCCCGTAGTCATCCAACCAGACAACGGCCCCACGATCCCCCTGAACTAGCGTGAGGGCACGCCAGATCTGATCGAGAATCCGGTGCTTTTCGGCGTCATGAGCGTAAAGTGCGAGCGTTCGCCGAAGGCGGGAGTCCTTCCGATCCCTATACGATTCCAAATGGACTAAACTCGATAACTCCATAGATTCCAGGTGTGATCACCAGGAAGGGGGGATATTGAAAAATAGGCTCCGTGTCTAGGAAAGACAACGATCGCGGGTCCCAGAGCCCGGTCCAGGTCCAGCGGGACCGGTCTGCGGACCTGGGACTTCTTGTCATGGCCATCATCTGGGGCGTCAACTTTCCTGTAATCAAGGCCGCCCTCTCCGAAATCCCTCCGCTGGCGTTCAACGCCCTCCGCTTCCCCTTTGCCGCCCTGACCGTCCTCCTGATCCTCCGGGCCAGAGGCACCATCCCATGGCCGGAGCGCAGAGACGTGAAGAGGGTGGTCTGGGCAGGGCTCCTCGGGAATGTGGTCTACCAGGGGTTTTTCATCTTTGGTCTGGATCGTACCCTGGCCGGGAATGCCAGCGTCCTTTTGGCTACCATCCCGATCTGGACGTTGGTCCTCTCCACACTCCGGGGGCATGAGCGGCCGGGATGGTTGGTCTGGGGAGGGATCTCAGCCACCCTGGTGGGGATGGTGATGGTGGTCGTAGGAGGGAACCTCTCGCTGGGTTTTGGCGGAAGCACCCTCACCGGGGACCTTCTTATGGTAGGAGCCGCCATGACCTGGGCTATCTACACGGTGGTTTCCCGAGACCTGGTGAAGCGTTATGGATCCACCCCCGTGGCCGCGTGGACCCTCTGGATCGGGACGGCAGGTTTGGTGGCAATCGGCCTGCCAAGCCTCCTGAAACTCCACCCCACACAGGTTTCTCTCACCTCCTGGGCCGGGGTGGTGTACGCTGGTGTGTTCGCCATTGGCCTGGCCTACGTCCTCTGGAAATCGCTCTCGCGCTGGTGCCTGCAAGCCAGACT
>CBDUAX010000398.1:0-4879 GCA_965365235.1 uncultured bacterium | reverse complement strand
GACGAAGAGATCCAGATCTGCCAGGAGACCAACACCCGCATCGTCCACAACCCCAGCGCCATTGCCTCGATCCGGGGGCGCTGTCCGGTGACAGAACTCCTCGAGGCCGGCGTGACGGTCATGCTGGGATCCGACGGCGTGGCTCCCGACCGGAGCTACGACATGTTCCGCCACATGTTCCAGGCCATGCGCTACCACCGCTTCCACTTCCGGGACCCGGATGTGCTTCCCGCCGGACAGGTTCTCGAGATGGCCACCATCCACGCCGCTCGGGCTCTGGGAATGGAAGAGGAGATCGGGTCTCTGGAGCCCGGAAAAAAGGCCGACATTATCCTCATCGACATGTTCAAGCCCCACCTTCTGCCCCTGAATATGCCGGTATACCGAGTTGCCTACTTCGTCAATGGGAACGATGTCGAGACCGTCATCGTGAACGGGGAAGTCCTGATGAGGAACCGGGAAGTGCTGACGGTAGATGAGACCCAGGTGTTGGAGTTGGCTCAGAGGGAGATCGAGGCAGCACTGGCCCGAACAGGCCTCGAGCACCTGGTGGAAACACCTGATGGGTTCTGGGGAGGAGGCGAGTAGTCTCGGTAGCCCCCCCCGGGTTTTGCCCAGGGGGGGGCCAGAATCCCTACCCGCAGGACACATCCTGCTGATTGACGTCCCAGCATGCCTTGGCTCCCCCGTTGTAGTGGGGGGCGATCAGGTACCCGCTGCCGTCGGAGGCATTCCAGTAGATCTCCATGAAAGCCTGCTCGGAGTCGTCGCTGTAGGTGATGAGACGATCGTCACCCTCGACGGTCGATGTGAACACATCCCCACTTGCCTCACCCGAGAGAGCAGTGGCTTCCCACCCGTGCTCGGTGGCAGAGACATGCGTCCAGTCGATCCGGAGCACGGCGGTCGGTGAGGCCGGGGTGGCCGGATCGTAGAAGGTCCAGGTACCCGAAGTGCGGTCTCGGCGGCCTTGGCCACCATACCACACGAACTCGTTCAGGGGGGGTGCGTGGGTGGGTGAGGTGATACGCATATCCCAGTCGACCACGGTACCCTGGACCGCTCCGCTGAGGTGTGCCGTGTAGGTGTGTCCACCCTGGACAGCCGTGAACCGCCAGTGCCAGCGATCGTCGTCTTCGAAGGTGGGCGTGTTGTTGGCGGTGGCGGCGAACGTCGCCACAGGTACGGCCAGGGTCACAACCGTCGCGACCTGGGCCGCCAGCACGCGGATCGCGGCGTTGGTGAAATTCAGGGAGGTAAGGCTGGCTCTCTGGGGCTGCTGCCGTTGAGATGCGCTGGGGGCGCCGAAGAAGCTGAAGTCGCCCGACATGGAGGTCAGGGGAGGCAGATCCGGCGGCGTTCCGGGATCAACCGGCCCGGTGGAGTCCGTGGAGCAGGCCGAAAGGGCGGCCAGGAGCGCCACAGCGAATGTTCGGCCAATGGTTGAGCGGTGGTTTCCGATCATCTTCGTTTCCTCCTCTCAGGGCACGCGTCAGGCAAACCGCGGCGTTGGTTCCATTCCTGAGTGACCTGAGCGAGACGCTTATATGACAGGGTCCCCCAGGACCAAGGGGTTCCAGGGCCCTATTTGAACGCTAAAGACAGTCGAGTCGGAACTTCAAGGGTACGATGCGGACCGGGGGCCGGGGAGGACAAAGAGGTGAAGGATCCCGTAGCGGGCCGGAACCGAGATCATTGGCTTCAATGGAGTCGGGGTTCCGGAGGTGGGGGGCCGCTGTCAGTACCGAAGGAAAAGAAACTCCCAATCTGAAGCACTGGGTCCCTTTCGCGGCCTTCGAAACGTTTCTTTCTTCCCTAAAAGGTTTTTCTTCTTAACTTTCAAACGTCGCTCCCGGCTCTCGGCGAGGGAGCAGGTCCAAATCGCAGACCACCAAGTCCCAGTTTCGATCTCCCCCATCTCGGCCGGAGGATTTCCGATCCGTCCAAACCAGGCGACGGCCGACTTGGTTTGTTTTTTTTGCTCGATCATGCGGTTGGGCCGGCCGGCCCACTGACCGAGGAATTCCGACCTTGACGTCTCGAGCGCGATGACAACGGGAACCTGTCCAAAATGTGGTTCCGGCATAGCTGCCGGCTCCTCCTTCTGTGCCCAGTGCGGTGCTGTCATCGGCCCGCCCGCCTCAGCCCGGGGGGCCACACAGATTCTCGAAGCTCCAGCTCCACCCGTCGACCACCTGAAAAATCAGCTCGAGGCGGCAACCGCCGGGCGGTTTGAAATCGGGCCTCGCCTGGGGCAGGGTGGCATGGCCACGGTTTATCAGGCCCTGGACCTAAGGCTTCAACGGAAGGTAGCCCTCAAGGTCATGTCGCCGGAGTTGCTGAGAGATCCTGGCATGATCGAACGGTTCCAGAGGGAAGCCCAGATCATTGCCTCCCTCCATCATCAACACATCGTCCCCGTCCATAGCGTCGAGCACCTCGGTGACCTCCACTTTTTCGAACTCCGCTTTGTAGAGGGTCCGACACTCCGGGCAGTTCTGGAGAAGACCGGACCTCTTCCCGTGGAGGTTGTGCGGGCGTGGTTCGCCCAAATCTCGGAGGCCCTGGATTACGCCCACCAAAGAGGGGTGGTCCACAGGGACATCAAGCCCGGCAATATCCTCATCGAGCTGGACGGCACGGCCGTCCTAACCGATTTCGGAATCGCCAAGATCGAACAGGCCCCCCGGCAGACCGCCACCGGGCTTCTGGTTGGGACCACGACCTACATGAGTCCCGAGCAGTGGTCGGGTTCCGGGATAGGGCCGGCTTCGGATCAGTATTCCCTGGGGATCGTCCTCTACGAGATGCTGACAGGGGATGTGCCCTTTTCGGGCAACATGCGACAGCTCCTCAGCTCCCACCTTTCAGAGAAACCCACGGCCGTCACCAGACTCCGGATCGATTGCCCCCGTGACCTGGCCAAGTCGGTGACCCGGATGCTGGAAAAGACGCCGGAGGCGAGGTGGCCCAACCTCGCTGAGGCTGCCCGGGCGGGCCAGGCGGTGAAGCCCACCTCCTCGGAGGCCATCTATACGGAGTTGAGAGCCCTGGCCACTGGAGAAGGCCCCGAAGGGGTTCCTTATCTTTCCAGTGCCCGGCCCACCACCCAGAGCGGACTCCGGTCGACCACGACCCGGATCACCACTGCGATCCGGGCTCGGCCGAAAACCACAGCGGGGTTCGCCGCCCTGGCTGTGGCACTTCCTTTATCCCTTCTCTCTTTGCTTGGGACGGGCGTCGGTCAATCGGATGCCACCGCACCTACCGGCCCCGGCGGATCAGCAGGTCCCGGCGACCCGGTTCCCAGCGCGGGAGCGGTCCCAGCGCTGACACTCTCTCCTACGCTGCTTCGCCTGGAGGAGGGCGAGTCGGCATCTCTTTCTCCTCTGCTTCTTTCGGGAGGGGATACAGTGGTGGATCCGGAGTTGACCTGGGAAACCGGTGCCGGGGAGGTGGCCAGGGTGGATTCTCTCGGGCGGGTCTTCGCCACCGGTCCGGGTGAGACCACGGTAGTGGCTCGTTCCCTTGACTCGAACCTCTGGGCCGAGGCTTCGATTCTGGTCAGTGCAGGTTCTGTCCTTCCCGAGGCTCCAGGGGGCAGCGGGACCGGAGAGAGGACAGGGGAAGCTGTGCCAGGGGAGGAGCCCCCGGCTCCTGATCTGGTCCCGACATCGTTGGCAGCGGTTCCGGACTCTGTGAAACTCGAGGTCGGACGAACCCAACTCTTGGAGCCCATGGCCCTGAACCGTTCTGGACAGCGGGTGGATGCCCCGGTGGTCGTCCGCTCCGAAAACCCCGCCGTTGCAGAGGTCAGAGTGGATGGCACCGGGTCAGCGATTTTCGGCGTGGGTGCGGGGACCACCCGTCTCCTCCTCACCTCCTCCGGGATCGCTCGAGAGATCCCCGTAGTCGTAACGGATGAACCCGTCATCGCCGTTCGGATCGATCCCGCCCGAGCCGATATCCAGGTCGGGGAGCGGGCGGTTTTTTCCGCCCAAGTCGAGTTGGCCCGGGGCGGCGCTGGTTCCCGCCCTATCGAGTGGACCTCCACCCGGCCTGAGGTCGCGGAGGTCAACTCCTCCGGACAGGTGGAGGGGATAGGATCCGGAGAGACGCAGATCGTTGCCAGGGCCGGAGGCCAGGCCGACACGGCCCTCGTCTCCGTCCTGGCTGCCGACCTCCCTGAGGTGTCTTCGCTGAGCATGACCGCCCCAGAGCTGTTCGAGACCCCGGAAGGTGCCAAGTCCGTCCGAACCGAGGTGGCTCTCAGCACCTCGGGAGGGGAAGACTCCCCGTGGTGCGTGGGTGTGACGGTGCGAGCACAAAACGGTGAGACCGTCCGACAGACTCAGCCACTGAACTCGGGAGGGGTCCAGAGTCTGGAGTTCTCAGCTCTCCTGGAGAGCCTGGGTCTCGGCCGAGGAGACTCCTACCAGACCGACTCCATCGGTTCGACTGTGAGGGTCTGGAATCAGGCCTGCACCGCTGACCCTCAGGATGTCGATGCCCTTGGGGAGGCATCGGCTCCGACACCGCTCTGTGTGGCAAAATCCTCCCGAATGTCCCGCTGGGCCCCGTGCAGCTAGGGCTCGGCCGGTTCCAAGCTCAGCCTGCGGGCCGCCAGGTGAGGCCCGCGGTTATGAGCAAATCGTGCTGGGTGGGGGACTCCCCCAGGACCTCAAAGCTCGAGATATAGTCCCTCACGTCGAATCGGAGTGCCGCGGACTGAAAAAGATCCAACCAGATCCCAGCCCCGAAGTCGAACATGAAGTCCGTGCCCGAGGAGAAGCCCAGAGGCTGCAGTTGTAGCTCCTGGAAGGGGTCGTCGGCGGAGTAGCTCTTGATACCAACTCCACCAGCGGCGAAAAGCCCGAAA
>CBDUAX010000397.1:0-4883 GCA_965365235.1 uncultured bacterium | reverse complement strand
GGCCACCAGGCTGGTGATAATGAACGTCGCGGCCACGTACCCTCCCCCTGATACCGAGGTTGCACGGCCCATCCAAACCAGGGCCGGGACGAGACCGCTTTCGGCCAGGAGCGTTCCCAGTACCCCGGCCAGGAGCCAGGCCATCACCAGCACCATCACCAGGGGCCGGCTCATCCCGGCCAGGATGGCTTCGCTGTAGGCGCTCCGGTCCCGAGCCAGAAGGAGACCCAGCATGAGGGCCGCCAACAGAACCGGCCAGAATCCGGTCTCCACCGGAGCGCCAGAGAGCCCCAGAACCACGACACCCACAAGGAAGAGGGCGAAGGGGAGGAAGGCCCCCAGGCTGCCGCCCCAATACTGAAGGGTCGCCTGTCCTGAAGGAGCTGGCGGTGGTTGGTTCATTCTGGGCCTCTCGATGAAAATCGGCCGGGAAGGTAGGGGCCGGCCGGGGCCTTGGGAAGGAGGGGACCCCCGGGGACCGAGGCTTGCTTTGCCCAGGGACTGGGAGGGGATACTGTTCAGGGCGCGGCCCTGAGCTTCAACCAGGAGACACGATGCCCGCCAGCGACGACACCTTCACGCTCTACGACCTCCGGGTAGAGGTAGAGGCCACCGATCGGGCCATGGTGTGTAACCACCCGCCAGGAGACTACTTCCTGCTCTCGGGCGAGAACCTCTCCTTCCCGCCTGGACAGACCTTCCCCCTCTACCCGTTGGCGGCTCTCCTCCCTCTCCTCCCGGCGAAACAGCGGATGACGGACCCCAACGACTGGATGACCACGGATTCCCTTGTGGCCTGCCCGGACCCCAATTGCGGTGCCGTCTTCCGAATCACCCGTACGGGCACCACGACCTTCCGCCACGGCGACGTCACCCTGGTTCCACTGAGGGAGGATTGAGGCGTCGTGTTTCACCTCCCCGAGAGCCGGAAGGTCCGGATCGCCCCCGGTTACGCCATATCCCCCATTATCGTGGGGGGGTGGCAACTTTCCAGGGGGCACGGGGGAGGGTTCCCCGCCGGGGAAAGCCCCCGACGCTTCCTCTCGGAATTGGTGGCCCGGGGGTTCACTACCTTCGACTGCGCCGACATCTATACGGGAGTCGAGGAGTTGTTGGGGGACTTCCTTCGGCATCACAGCGCTTCGGGGTCCGACCAGCCCGTGCAGGTCCACACGAAATTCGTTCCGGATCTGGATATCCTCCCTACCATCCATCGGGGCTATGTAGAGCGGATCATCCACCGCTCCCTCTCCCGCCTGGGGGTGGAGGTTTTGGACCTGGTGCAGTTCCACTGGTGGAATTTTGGAGTTCCTGGCTATGTGGAAGTGATGGGATGGCTGCAGGACCTGAAGGCAGCGGGCAAGATCCGCCACCTGGCCGTCACCAACTTCGATAGAGCATACCTGGCGGAGCTGGTGGACGCCGGGGCGGAGGTGGTGAGCGACCAGGTCCAGTACTCTGTGTTGGACCGCCGCCCTGCGCGCGACCTGGCCTCGTACTGCCTGGATCAGGACATCAAACTCCTTTGCTACGGAGCGTTGGCGGGCGGGTTTCTCACGGGCCGATACCTGGGAGTGAGTGAGCCACCCCGGGAGCTGGAAAACCGAAGCCTGGCGAAGTACCGGCTCGTCATCGAGGAGATAGGGGGATGGCCTCGGTATCAGGCGGTGCTGGAGGCGCTGGCCGAGGCGGCGTCCCAAGCTGGGGTTTCCGTGGCCGCATTCGCTCTGCGGTGGGTCCTGGACCGCCCAGCGGTGGCCGCCACAATCACGGGGATCGACACTCTGGCCCACGCAGACGAACTCCGAACCGGCCTGGAAATGGCCTGGGAACCGGAGACGAGAAGAACGCTGGACAGGGTGCTGGGGGCGACCCCGGTCCCCCCGGGGCCCGTCTACGGAGTGGAGCGGGTGGTGGATGGTCCCCATGGATCAATCATGCGCTACGATCTGAACCGCGAGTGAACTGGCAGCGGTCTCGTCTCTCTCGCCCCTCCCCTGTCTGTAAACCTTCCTGTGAAAGCGGGTGAAACGTGCAGAGCCTCCGACCCCTCCTCCTCCCGACGTGCCTGGTGGCGGTTGCGGCCGCAAGCCTCTCCTGTGGGCGGCCCGAACCCCAGACCGTGCCGACGGAACGGTATGAGTCCCTGATCACGGTGTACATCGAAGCCTGGAAGGACTTCTACCCGGACCGGGCCGCTGCCCTGGGTTTGGAGGACTACCGGGGCCTTTCCGCTGATCGCTCATTGGAGGGGATGGAGAGGTGGGTGGCCTTCAACGACTCGGTGCTGGGCGCCATCTCCTCAGCCCCGGCCGCCCTCCCCCTGGATGTGCGCATCGACCTTCGCCTTATCCAAAACCGGGTCCGCTCCGAGGTCACACGATGGGGCCGGGAAGGGCAGGGGGACGCGGGAGGTTCGAGCCCCTCGTCTTTCCCCCTGGGCCGGGAGGTTTTCGAATCGGAACTTCGCCTCTATTACGATTTGGATCTCACGCCGGAGGAGGTGGCCGAGTCGGCGCTTGCGGAGCTCCGGGAGCCGCGGCGCCTCATGGCCGAGACCTCGGCGGCGCATTGGCTCGAGACCCGGGGAGAAGAACCGGCTCCCACAGACGAGACCGCTCTGATCGGATGGGCTCTGGCCGCCATGGAGGAAAATCGGCCCTCCACCCAGCAGGAATCCCTGGAGGTTTTCACACGCTTCGCCCGGGAAGCCGAAGCCTTCGTGCGGGACGCCGAGATCGCCACCCTCCCCCGGGATCGGACGCTGGAGATTGTTCTGACGCCGCCCAGCGCTGGCCCGGCCCAGCGGATCGGCTTCGTGAACGCTGCCCCCCCCTTCGACTCCGCGGCCTTCACCGTCCTGAGCCTCCCCACCATCGAAGACACCTTCCCCGCCCCGGAAAAGGAGGACTTCTACCGCTCCTTCAACAACCACTTCAACAAGGCCATCATCATTCACGAGCTCTTTCCGGGGCACTACATGCAGGGGAAGATCAACGCCCGAAACCCCCGTCCGGCTCGGATCTTCTTTCCCTACCGACCCTATAGCGAAGGGTGGGCGACACTGGTGGAACGGATCGCACTGGACGCGGGATGGGACGACGGGAACCGCCTCACCCTCCTGGCTCCCCTGCGCAAGCGACTGGAGAACGCCAACCGGGCTTACACCAGTGTCCAGGCACACTGCTTCGGATGGACGGAGGAAGAAGTGCTTCGCTTTTCCCAGGAGGAGGCCCTTCTTGCGCCCCAATTCGCCGAGAGCCTCTGGGGGCGTCTAGAGCGGGGCCCCATGCAAATGACGAGTTACTTCCTTGGCGGGGATCGCCTCAGACGGATCCTGGAAGCGGAGCAGTCGCGCCTGGGGGAGGCCTTTGAGATGCGGGCATTCAGCGACGCGATTCTACAGGCCGGCCCCATTCCCTTCGATCTCATTCCGGAGGTTCTGGCTGGGGGATGAGGGGTTCCAGCTCGGTTTCCGGCGAAGGGAATGGACCCACCTATTCCCGGTAGATCCGGTAATCGGCCATGTCCCAGGGAACGCCACCTGGTGCGCAGATTCGGCGGGTCCATCCCCCCGTGACCTCTCCCGGAATCTTCGATGGACTTGCCCTATGACCTGCACTGTAGTAGTAATCATGGACCTTTTGCCTACAGTGTGACACTAATCCAGGTCTTACCATGTCAAAGAGCCTCGGTGAGTTCGAACAGGCCATCCTCTTCGTCCTCCTGGAGTTGGAAGAAGGCGACGGTTATGGAGTTCGGATCCGTGAGACCATCGAGGAACGATCGGGTCGGTCCGTGTCCTCTGGTGCGGTTTACACGGCTCTGGACCGACTGGAGGATCGGGGCTTTGTGAAGAGCCGCTTCGGGGCGCCGACCGCCACCCGCGGTGGCAGGAGAAAACGGCTTTACAGGCTGGAACCCGAGGGGGCAGAGGCGCTGGCCAGGTCCGTCCGTCGGTTCCAGCAGATGTCCGAGGGGTTGTTGCCAAGCCTCGAGGCCCGCCTTGGAACGCCCGGCGGCGGGAAGGACTGAGGAAAAGATGGAGGTCGGTAGAATCCTCGCTTCCCTCATTCGGGGCCATGGGGCGGACGGACTGAGGGGGGATCTGGAGGAAGCCCATCAGCGCCGGGTCTCTTCCCGCCGCAAGGTGCCCGGCATGGCCTACGCCAGCGACGCCTTGGTGTCCCTCCTTCTTTGGTATCGTCCGGGAGAAATTCGTAGGCGATTCCATCGAGGGAATCAGGAGCGGGGTAAGCCGGTCTCCGCAGGAAGACCGGGGATGGGCTTGGCCCTGGACGGATGGCTTCATGACCTCCGGTCCGCGGCAAGGGCTCTCAGGCGGAGGCCCGGTGCCTCGGCTTTGATTCTTTTTACGCTTGGGCTTGGGATTGGATCGAGTGTCACGGTATTCACCGTTTTCAACACTCTCCTCCTCCGGCCCCTGCCGTTCGGCGACTCCGACCAACTCGTTCGCCTGCGCCAAACCCAGGAAATACCGGGCCAGCCCCCCAGGGCAAGCTCCGTCACCGGACTGAATTTCGTGGCTTGGAGAGAAAGCTCTACCCAATTTGCCGACATGGCCGCGGCTCGGTACCGGACCTTATCCCTCTCCGGAGAAGGTGAGGCGGAACGGGTGGTGGGCATCGGAGCCACCTGGAACCAGTTCCGGGTCCTGGGTGTCACCCCGATCCTGGGGCGAACCTTCCAGGCCGATGAAGACCGCCCCGGGAACGCAGCCCCTGTGGCCCTCATCTCTCATAGCCTCTGGACCAGGAGATACGGCGGAGACCCAGGGGCCGTAGGCCAGGAGCTGGTCATCAATGGCAGGCCTCACACGGTCCTGGGGGTCTTCCCCAAGGGCTTCCGATACCCCTATTCCG
>CBDUAX010000396.1:0-4904 GCA_965365235.1 uncultured bacterium | reverse complement strand
GATCCACGCCACAAAAAGCCCCCGGTCAACAGAGAGCTCTCCGTCCTGAACCGGTCTCACCACAGAGTCGATGAGGTACCCCGCCAGATAGGGGGGCACCAGGCTGACCAGGGTGATGAGGGTCGCCGCTGCGAAGCCCATCAATACCTGTTTCCGGTACGCACCCAGGTAGGCCACAAGCCGCCACAACACGGCCGCCTGATTTCCAGCCACCAATGCCTGGGCTTCCCGGATGGGGGCAGCCACACCACGGGCATACTCCTCATCGGGATCGGCCTGGGGTATGACTCGCCCCTCCAACTACTGCCCGATGACGAATCGAACATTCTCCACTGCACGGCGTTGCCGGTGGGTGTAGCGCAACACAGCCAGGGCCGGTTCATCGGGTGACCCCAGGAGGGTAAGCGTATTCCCGGACAGACCGGGACTTTCCAACACAGCGGAGATCCGGCTTCTGGGAAAGGAGCTTATCTCCCACTCCCCTTTGTCTCGCCGGGCCAGAGCGACCTCCGTACTGCCCAAGGCCAGCCAGACCTCGGTGAAACGCATCCCGGCATCCAGATCGGTCAACGCGTACAACAAGACCGGGCGTCCGCCCCAGGCGCCCTCGATAGCCCCGCGAACCTCCGCCGGCATGCGGTCCGGCTGGTCCGTGTATTTCTCGATGATCTTCTGATCCATCGTCTTGTTTCTCATGGTTCTTTCCAGGTGGTGCAGGTCCTTCCCCTGCGTTATGGGCATACAAAAATCCGGGCTTCCTCAAACCGCATGGGGCGGCGGAAGACCGGATACAAAACCTCTACTATCTTTCTAGTTAGTTCAGGTATCCGCCTCCCGCCAATCCGTGATTGGCGCTTGGACCCACTGGCTCAGGAGGTACGACACGCGTACCCGCACCCGGGCCATAGCCACCGGATCGGTGGCGGGGCCAAAGCTGCAGGGTTTGCCGTTCATTCGTCGCATCTCTGAGTGGGCCTTCGGAAAAAATTCATGGGCGGGCCGGTTCCCCAGGAGGGAGACCCGCCCCGGTGCGTTCGTAGAGGGTACCTACGGGATGCCGAGGAATCAAGTTTCTTGATTGGGCCAACGGAATTCAGCTCGGGGTCTGTGAGACGGGAGCCAGGGTCCGACTTCTGGTCCGGAGCCCGGGATCTGGCCCCGGGAAAGAGAAGATTCAGGGCGGGCCCTTGACATGCAACCTTAAGGTTGCATATTGGATTCCATGATGGATGTGTTCTTTGCCGTTGCCGATCCAACTCGCCGGGCGATCCTCGAGCATCTCCGGAACCAGGGCCCCCTCTCCATCTCCGCTTTGGCAGAGCCGCTTCCCATGAGCCGCCAAGCGGTCACCAAACACCTTGGAGTTCTGGAGAAGGCAGGGCTGATCCAAGGGCACGCTCGAGGACGGGAGAGAGTGCACCGGTTGAGTTCGGAACCGCTGCGGGAGGTGGACGAGTGGTTGGCCCCCTATTCAGCACAGTGGGACGAGCGTCTGGATCGACTGAAAGACTACCTTGAGGGAGAAGACCATGACGGATCGGATCGTTGAGAAGACACTGGAACTGACCTCGACCCGGGAAAGGGTCTGGGCAGCCATTTCGGACCCGGAGCAGTTGGCCCAATGGTTCGGGGATGAGGCTGAGCTGGAGCTGAGGCCTGGCGGAGACGGAGCCATGACCTGGGATAGCCATGGCCGCTTTGCCATGCGGGTAAAGGAGGTGGATCCTCCTCACCGACTGGTCTGGAGCTGGGTACACGAACCCAACGTGGCTTTCGAAGATGCACCAGCCACGACGGTAGAATGGATCCTCACTGAACGATCCGACGGAGGGACGACGCTCTTCTTGAGGGAGACCGGATTCCTGACCGACAAGCACCACGGAGAGAACGACGGGGGCTGGGATGAGGAGTTGGGGCACCTGGTGAAGCTATTGGGGAGCTGAATAACCTGGGGACCTGCCGGCTGTTGTGCTGGGAAAGGGAGCGTCCTCCGGCCGGGAGGCGTCGGGGATGAGGAGGGCTCAGCCCGGAAAGGGGAGCCCTGCCAGACGACACGCGCCGCGTCGGTACCCGGCCGGGAACAGCTCCCTGAGCTCCTCCAGGCTGAGGTCGTTGGCGGTGCACGCTTCGAACACGGTAGGGATCAGGCGATTCACCATGTAATAGTCTCGGAGAAAGCGCAGAACCTGGGAGTGTCGGTCCGTGGGGATGGCCGGTGGGTCCAATTGGCTCATCATCTGTTCCACGAAAACCTCGTCCCAGCAGTCCGGGTCCTGGAGAAAGCCCAACTGATTCAAAGGGTATTGGGGTTTGAGCGGCGGACCCGTCTCATACGTGAGCCAAAGGTTCAGATCGTACATGAACCGATAGTTGATCCCGGCGATCTTACAAGCCCCGCGGTGGTACCCGGTTGGGAAGAGAGACCGAAGCTCGGAAAGACGCATCCGGTTGTCCGCACACGCCAGGACCACGACGGGGACGGTCTTCTCCTCCAGGAACTTCCTCCTGAGGTAGTTGATCAGCTCCCAATGCCTGTCGGTCAGGCCAGGCCGGATCCCGAGGATCTTTGCCATCCCCTCGGCGAAGTCGTCATCCCACTGATCCGGGGGATCGAGGAAGCCGTGGTCATCCAGATCATAGGGTCTTCCTTTGATGGTCACCTTGCCCACGAATCACCTTCCTCTCTCCGGCGAATGGGGTCCGGCTGACTCAAGATCGGGTTCTGGGTCTCGCCTACCGGTTCAGGGGACATCCACGGGGGCTTTGGCCAGATTCTCGGCAGCCTCCTCCGCCAGTTCCTCGATGGCTTCTGCCGTGAAGGGCGGCATGAGTAGCTGGATGTCCTTGTGGAGCGGCGCTGAATATCCATCCCGGAGAGCGACCACGATGTGGCTCCCCCGGATGCGTTCATCCTCCCGCATCGAGCTGGGAAGTTGACCGTCCCTCACCTCTGCCACCCCGGAGTCGAGAACGATGAGCGCGGGGCTGAAAGACGAGACGATGGCTGAGCTCTCGTACCCGGAACGGGCGAAGCGCATGGACACCCGCTTTGGATCAACTTTCATGAGAAGCCGGTGGGTAAGGGCCTCATCGCCGGTGACCACAAGAACCTCAGTGGCAAGTCCCTGACAAGCGCGGTAGTAGGCGCAGGTACGACAGTCATTTCGACAAAAGTGGAGCTGGTGGCCAGACTCCTCCCCCAGCTCCGCCAGCCGATAACACCGCTGCGCCCTGGCCAGATAGACCAGACAATTCTTGCAGACCTCCCGTGGGGACCCGTCATCACCGAAGTACTCCCAGCAGCGAACAGCGCCTTCGCTTTTCGAGTCCCTCGGGCCAACCGTTCCCTCCTGGGTTGGCCGGCCGGAACCCAATGTCTCCTCGGCGATGGATGAGCAAACCGCCCGCGCCACCCTATAGTGGCCGCCAGGGGTTTGGGTCGCAGGCAACTTCCCCTTCTTTATCCACTTCACAACGGCGTCCCTCGTCACGCCACAGCGTTGAGCCACCTCACCGGTCGTCAGATAGTCGGAATCCATCTTCCCCGTCCCCCAGGACTCGGTTCTTGAGTCAGATTGATCTTCAACCAAACTCATGATCACAAATTCGAGAAATTCGATACATGTGTCAAGAATCAACATCTTTTTATTGGTTTTATCAAAGTAACTTGGTTGACAGTCCGGGTTTTGATCTTGTATTAATGGTTTTAGGGATAAAATGGGCGGGGGAAACGATAAAACCCGGATCGGGGAATGGATCGTTCAGACCGCGATTGGCTTTCGACTGGCCAGGCAGCAGAACTCTGCGCCGTTACCCCGGCAACGGTCCTTAACTGGATACGAACCGGGAAGCTGGACGGGGTACGGACCCCGGGTGGCCACTATCGGGTCAGGCGGGAGAAGCTGGGCCCCATCATTGCCCGGCGCCGTTCGGCCTTCCGCCCCAATGGGAAGAGTGCCGGAACATCCCCCCTGCGGTGTTGGGAATATCTCAGCCGGGAAGGGGTGGTCCGAGACGAATGCACGGACTGCGTGGTCTACAAGGTCCGGGCGACCTGGTGCTTCCAAATCGCCACCCTCGGTCTCGACACCGGTCACAGCAGACGCTTTTGCCCCACCTCTTGTGATGACTGCGCCTACTACCGGCGCGTCAAGGGAATCCCCACCAATGTCCTGATCGTGTCGGCCGACACCGATCTCCTGGAACAGTTGAGGAGCGAACCCGCCGACGACGTCGTTCTGAGGTTCGCCCGGAACGCGTACGAGGCCTCCTCCGTGGTGGAGGACTTTCTCCCGGCGTTTGCCGTGGTTGACTTGGACACCCCGGCAGCCCGGGAAGGGGGCCTTCTGGAAAGTCTGAATCGCGACCCTCGCCTTCCCGGTCTGAAGACGGTGGTGGCCGTGGGTCAGGGGCGAGGAAAGCAGAGGAGTTTTCTGAGAAAGACCCGAACGATCGCGGGGCGGATCGAGAAGCCCTTCGGCCTCAACCAGATACGAGCCGTGATTGAGAGTTTCCCCGTGGAGTCGCTGGTAACACCAGTAGACCCCCCGCCCGGGACATCTTTGGAAAGGTGACCTCCCATGATTTTGTCGGTACCAAGTTCAAAAAAGACGAAGGGCCACTCCTCCGCGACCCTGGGCCCCAACGGGTTTCTCGTAGACCTGTCCACCTGGAGCCGATCCGACGCAGAGGCGTTGGCCGTTGAGCATGATGTAGGCCCCCTCACCGATCAGCACTGGGCCGTCATCGAGTACGTGCAGGGATACTACCGGATCCACGGCCTCGGCCCCCCAGTAGTGAAGATTCACGAAGCGACCGGTCTCAGCTCGTCTGACATCTGTCGCCTTTTCCCCTGTGGCACCGTCAAAGGCGCATACCGCCTGGCGGGCCTTCCCAGACCCCCA